>JAPYWX010000051.1 GCA_028276145.1 Spirochaetota bacterium | reverse complement strand
CTTCAAGAGTAGCTGAAGTTACCAAGTACAAAAACTTAATAACTCTAATGGTAGGACACATAACTAAAGAAGGAATGATTGCAGGACCTAAAACAATAGAGCATGTGGTTGACACAATAATAATGATAGACCAAGACCCAAAAGGTGCTTATAGAATTTTAAGAACTGTGAAAAACAGATTTGGACCAACTGACAACATAGCAGTTTATACTTTAACGAGCAAAGGATTTAGAGAAGTGTACGATTTCACTTTAATCTCAAAAGATTCTCCTCCCCTCATAGGTAGTGTTATATGTCCTGTAATTGAAGGAGTAAGAGCAATAGCTATAGAAATTCAGACATTAGTCACTCAAACACAATTTGGCTATCCTAAAAGAACCTCCGATGGAATTGATGTAAATAGGCTATACATGCTTACAGCAATACTTGATAAATATCTAGACACAAAACTATCGATGTATGACATATACCTCAATGTAACAAGTGGAATTGAAATAAGAGAAACAGCATCAGACCTAGCAGTACTCTTTTCTATATTCTCAAGTCTGAAAAATAAAGAAATTCCTAGAGACATTGGCATCTTCGGAGAAGTTGGATTAGGTGGTGAAATAAGATGTGTTCCTTTCTTTGAGCTCAGAATGAACGAACTTCAGAGGCTAGGGATAAAGAAAGTTATATGTCCTAAAGGCAACATTCCTAACGGCTATTCACTACCTAGCGATGTCAATGTAGTTGAGGTACAAGATGTCTACGAAGTCCTAGAATTCTTCAAATCATGATTCTAATGTCTTTTAAAGAAAGTATAACCTTCAATATATTCCGGTTCAGGCAGTAACACCCTAACTTGGTAAGGTTCCATTTTAACTTTTATTGCACTTATCTCACATAGGAATTTATCATCAGAGAATATATCATATAATCTAATCGCATCATGTAGATGCGAGTAAGGAATAAAAACCTTAAGTTCAATATCCTTGTCACTATGATTTATGAGAATTATAGAAAATTCATGTCTCTTTTCAGTATACCTAAGGTACGAAAGTATTCTATAATCGCTCAAGGAAGAAAAATCTAAAAACTTACCTCTTCTCAGCTCTACTCTCATCTTCCTTAGATTAATGAATTTCTTATAAAGTGCTAAGATGTCCTTATTCCACCTGCTTTCATCCCAAACCATAGGAACCCTAGAAAGATTCTCACCCTTTTTAAGTCCTACTTCCTCCCCATACAAAACCACAGGGACACCCGGAAATGTAAATTGAATTGCAAGAAGTATATTGTATATTCTCAGGTCTAACGGGAATACATCAAGTATTCTAGGTGTATCGTGCGATGATAGTATATTCAAAGAATTTAGTAGAGTCTCAAATCTATACCTTTCGTAAACGAAAGCGTAAGCATTACTAAACGAAGAAAGAGAGATTTCACCTCTAATAAGAGAAAACAGTATCCCCGTTAGGTAATAACTCTGTAAAGAATCTAAAACATAGCTCCAATCTTCTGCATAGTTAAAAACTTCACCCATTATTAGTATATCTTTCTTTACTTTCTTTGCTTCTCTGACTATAAGTTTGAGAATTTCAATTCCTATGTCATTGGCACAATCAAGCCTTATTCCATCTATCCCTTTCCTAATCCAATACTTAAGCACACTGTTTTTTGAGGTAAAAAGGTACCTCTTAACATCTTCATCATCCAGATTCAGTTCTACCAAATCGCTACCTCTCCACCTTTGATACTTACCATCTCTTTTTAAGAAAAAATTCTTGTACTTTGAATTTTCATTCTTGAGTACATCAATAAAGAATGGATGATTGTCAGAAACATGATTAAACGGGATATCTAGAATGATTTTTATACCTCTATGATGTGCCTCTTTTATAAGCTCATCAAAATCTTTAGATGTACCTAATATTGAATCTATCTGAAAGAAATCTAACACGTTGTATCTATGGCTACTTTTTGCTTTAAAGATAGGATTTATATATATGGCATTAAACCCTAAATTCTTTATGTAGTCAAGTTTTTGAGTTATACCCTTTATTGTTCCACCGTAATAGCCTAGTGGGACCTCATTTTCTTGGCAACAAGGATTAAAAAGGTCAGGAAAAATTTGGTAGACTATACAATCTTTGAACCAATCAAGCATAGGTCTCTGCTTCTTCCCTGCCTAGGTATGCGTCTATAACTTTTTCGTTGTTCTTGATTTCTTCAGGTTTTCCTTCCGCAATCTTGACACCATGGTCCAAAACTACAACTTTATCAGAGATACCCATCACAAGCATCATCTGATGCTCTATCAAAAGCACGGTAATACCCATATCTTTTATCTTTAGTATTATATCCATTATTTCTGAAACCTCTTTGTAGTTCATGCCAGCGGTAGGCTCATCAAGCAACAACAACTTAGGTGAAGGTGCCAAAGCTCTAGCTATCTCTAGTTTTCTTTGTAATCCATAGGGCAAATTCTTAGCAAGAGTATTTATATAATCCTCCAAACCCAAAAATTCTATAACTTCCAATGCTCTTTCTCTTAAAGCTTTCTCCGTATCAAAGAATCCTTTAGTCCTAAAAATAGCGTCAAAGAAGGAAGCAAAACCTGACTTAGCTTTGACATGTAGCCCAACAAGCACATTTTCAAGCACTGTCATGTTATAGAATAACCTAATGTTTTGAAATGTTCTAGTTATACCCAACTTGGCACATTCGTAAACTTTAGCATCTGTTATATCCTTTCCTTCAAATATTATTTTACCCGAGTCAGGCTTATAAAAGTTTGATATGATATTAAAAAGTGTAGTTTTTCCAGCACCGTTAGGTCCTATAATAGAAGTAACTTGTCCCTTCTCAACAACAAATGAAACGTCACTAAGCGCCTTCACCCCTCCAAAACTTTTTGTTATCCCCTGTAACTCTAGTATCACCATAATAATAAATTATCATTGTATTAGACACTTCTTTTCTACTAGAAAGACTTCACCAGTAAATTCCCTAACTACAGAGAGGCTAAGCCTCCTTACAACAAACGAATAGTGATTTTCAACACTTGTTACTAGGCACTTTGGTAAGCCATGATACAATCCTAATCTTACAGTTCCCGAGTAATTTGAAAGTTACATTGCTATCAAAATAACATTAAAATTAAATTTAGAAAATTCTATATTCTGGAGTTTATCATGGAAAAGTTCGGTTTAGAATGGTTTGTTAAAGCCTTAAAAGGCAGAGTACATAAAAAACATCCTCCTTTCATCGTTGATGGGATATCCACAGATTCAAGAGAAATATCACCAAATGAAGCATTTATAGCCTTAAAGGGCAGCAACTTCGACGGGCATTCTTTTATAAAAGACTGTATCCAAAAGGGCGTTAGAACTTTTGTAGTAAGTGAAGAATTTCTATCCAACAACTCCACATTCTTTGACAAATACGACGTTAATGTCATAAAGGTAAAAGACACCTTAATGGCGTTAAACAACCTAGCAGAAGCATACAGAAGGGATTTCATACCTAATGTAAAGGTTATAGGTATAACCGGTAGCTCAGGAAAAACAACAACAAAATTTTTTTTAGCTCAACTACTCTCACATAAGTATAAAGTAAAGTTCTCACCTAAAAGCTTCAACAACAACATCGGTGTACCACTAGCTCTTTTATCAGTTGATTCTGACACAGACATAGCAATAATAGAAATGGGAATGAATCACAAAGGAGAAATAAAAGAACTTTCAAAAATAGCAACTCCTGATGTAAGTATAATAACCAACATAGGGTACGCACATATCGGTAATCTAAAAAGCACAAGAAATATTGCTTTGGCAAAGGCAGAAATAATTTTCGGAATGAAAGAAAAGAGTACCCTTTTCCTAAACAAAAACTCAATGCATAACGATATATTCAGAGAAAAAGCATTACGAAAAAATATAGAAATAAAGTACTTCGATGTAAATGAAGCAAAAATAATAGAAAACAAAGGGTTAGATGGAATTGTTTTTGAATATGACGGAATAAACTTCTTTTCCCAAGTTCCTGGAGTACACAACTTAGAAAATATAGTCTGTGCTCTAGAGGTATCTAAATTCTTTGGTATAGACATATCCGAACTCGTCTCAGCGGTTAAATCCTTATCAACGCCCGAAATGAGAACCAATATCTACAGAAAAAAGTTCACTCTAATAGATGACTCATACAATGCTAACCCTGACTCTATGAAGAAAGCTATAGACCTTCTCGATAGTATAAAAACTAACGGAAAAAAGATAGCTATACTTGGTGACATGCTGGAACTCGGGGAATTTTCAGAACAACTTCACCTAGAAGTTGCTAAGCATCTACTTAATAAGGATATTGATTATGTAATCTGCTACGGAGATGAATTCTCCAAAGTTCACGACTTTCTAATACAAAGCGGTAAAGACAAAAGCAAAATACTCACTGCCTCTAGTTTGACAGAAATTGCAGAAATTATTGAATATATTTTAAAGGATGGAGATGTTGTTCTTGTGAAAGCTTCTAGAGCTATGAGACTTAACGAAGTCTCAGATTTTTTAAAAACGAAACTAAAGGAACAGTAAGATGCTGCCTTTTAAGTGGTTAACAGGAAATTTGGTAAATATTCTACTGTTTGTAATTTACTTACTAATCCTAAAGCCCTTTGGTGTAACTATTCCAAAAGTCTCTGGAATAATAATCTTAGGATTTATCATATTGATATCAGTATTAGCCTTGATTCTGTTTTTCTACATAAAGAGAATTTTAGGATATGACACAAAGAGACTTGAGCAAAGCGACATACTGTCAATCTCAAGAACCATAAATCTTATACCTACACTAACTGCCATCCTGTTTCTCTTATTTATACTAAGCGTAAGTGCATACGACTTTAGAATTAGCAAAAACATAAGTACTTCCGCATTAATATTTCTCTATGTTCTACCCGGAACATTCATAAGTTATTATTCATCTAAAAGTATCGTATACGAAGTGAGGCTCAAGGGATTCTATACAGTAAGAAAAAGATTTCCCAGCATAACTTTCATTTTCGTTCTCATTTCAATCCTATACCTAATAGCACTTTTAGGTATATACATTCTAAACGAAAGGTTTAGACTATTTTTGAAATATCAATACTTACCGTACCTTTTCGTACTTATTTCTTATTTGATTTCCATCTTCATCTTTGTATTCGATATTTCGAGAACTGCAAAGTATATACTCAGAGTACTGAAAGTACCTGAGGTATTCGAAGGGAATGTACCAATAATAGCCAATAATGAGTTCGGATTAATTTCTGTCTACGTTGACAAACTTCTGGCTCAGTACTCACTCAATATACCTGAATTCCCCATAGTAAACATAGATAACAAAAAGGTCAGAGTAAACCTTGGTAAGAACTTTTATGGAATTGGATGGATAAAGTTATATGAGTTGAAGAAACTCAGTGATGAATTGTCAGAAGTTTTAATTGATAAACTTCAAAAGTGCTTTACTGTGTTAGAAAATATTATCTCATCAAGTGGAGGCTACATATTTTTCTTTAACGGAATAGAGGCAGGAATACTTTGGGGGTTAGATGGTAGAGATCCTTACGAGAGTATAAACACATTCCTAAAGGAACTAAAGAATATATACAAAAGTGAATCTTTTGAAACAATAACAGTTGCAAAAGTAGGAATCACGGTAGGTACTGTATTTATAGGGCAAGTTGAAGGTACTAACGGTGTGGTACCCTACTTCTTCGGTGAAGGTATTCTAGAAAGCCAAGTTCTCTCAAAATATCCAAAGAATGAAGGTATATTTTTCTCAGGTAAGCTAAAGAACTTCTTAACTGGTCAATACATAGGTGAAGTCAAGCTAAAAGAAACAGAAGAGATGATTGAAATATACAAGTACCAATAATTTATTGAAAAATACCTAAAAACACATCTATAATGAGTTTCATGGATAACAAAACGAAATCTATAATTTTAATAGTCTTGGGAGCTCTAATAGTTGTAAACACAATAATTGGTATCACCTTATCAGTAATACACATTAGCAAAGGAAAGCTTGCAAAAGCAGGTATGCCTGCTTTAATCGGCAATGTCGGCATTATTGATGTAAACGGAATAATCGTTTCAGATACTGAAGATTTCCTCAGTGATTATACTAGTGCATCCAAAGTTGCCGAAGATATTAGGACATTTGCTGACACCCCAACAATAAAAGCAATAAGAATAAATGTTAGCAGTCCTGGAGGGACTGTCTCAGGAGCTGAAACAATTGTCTCAGCAATCGAATACGCAAAAAACAAAGGCAAAAAGGTAGTTGTTTATATGAAAGAACTAGCAGCTTCAGGGGGGTATTACATCTCAGCACCAGCAGACTATATAATTGCTTCATACGGTACCCTTACTGGAAGTATAGGCGTAATTGTCCAATCCATGAATATAAAAGAACTTTTAGACAAGGTTGGTATCAAAACCTATGTTTTCAAAAGCGGAACACATAAGGATATACTATCACCATACCGTGAGCCATCAGAAGATGAAAAGAAAATGATACAATCAATTGTGGAAGAATATTACAACAGATTCATAGAGGTAATCCTAAAGCATAGATCTGATAAGATCTCTAAAAATGAACTTCTCAAAATTGCCGATGGAAGAATCCTCAGCGAAAACCAAGCACTTAAGGCAAAGCTAATAGATGATATAGGTGATGAACAAAAATTAGAGGAAATCCTAAAAAAGTTAATAGGTGATGAAATCATCAATTACGTAAGGATTCCCAAAAAGAGAAATTTGATGAAGGAAATATTAGGCACAATAGTACCGTTTAAATCAATTGGTGCTTTCAAAAATCCTACAGAAAACTATCTAGGCGTATACTATATAATGAACTAGGGGGGAAAATGCTACACGAATTGTTTGACGAAATAGTTTCTTATTTATTTTCATTAGACAAATACTTAAAAGACTTAAAAGAAAAAAGAATCGAAATTCTAGGTCTAATAGGCATAACAGTTTCCTTCTTGTCATACCTAATTCTAGAATCCAACATTGAGGTTGGTTTCTGGTTAGGAATCATCAATTTGACAGTAGGAGTAATCTACGCTCTCTTAATTGTAGGGATATCATGGGTATTATCAAAAAGCACTTACTTACATCCTGCTCAAGTTTTCTGGTTTATGTTCTCTGTAGGAATAATTGATTCGCTAATTATCTTTTCTATCTCCTTAAAATTTTTAGTTCCACAGCTCTTCTTTCTTATAGTTATAGCAGTAGTAATTACAAAAATTTTCTATCTAACAAAAGGGCTATCAACTATTTTCAACATTCCGAAAACAACATCATTGGTTATATTAGCCTCCCCTTATGTTCTAACTCTAATAATCATACTCGTGGGATTAGTTGTTACTTACTTCTCTTTGTATAAAGAGCTAAGAGAACTTATTAATTCCCTCTAACTCCAAATGTTTAACAAGGAAGTACCTAAGGCACAAAGTACCTAAGGTACATAGTGGTATTAGCATGAAGTGCTATTACAAAAGTGCTTTAAACACCTTATCAAAAAAAGTGCTACGAGACGAATTTTTTTACTTAGCACACCGCTATCAGTATCTCACCCACTCCATTCGATTAAGAGAGGCTCCGCCTCTCTTAACTTTTCAGAATATATAAGAAATGGTATTTAGAACCTTAAGCATAAAATGTTACTAAGCACTAAGTGCTTTAAGCACCAAGTGCTCTAAGCACCAAGTGCTTTTAGAAATAATAAAAAGCCCCACTAAGCACACTATACTTGAGATTTTAAGGAAGTTATCGCCTACCTTAAGCTAAATGATTAAGATAATATTCTTTATTTGAAATAGTTTAGTTGTTTGTTCTATATTTGATTTTATGGCACAGGGAAATGTAGATGTATACGAGGAAATCACTAAAGAAGAACTACAAAGGAGGAAGAAGATAAGAGAGTTAGCAACTAAAACACTTTTAAACTTCCTCTTTGCTGAGGTCATAGGCTTTGGCTTTGGCGTTCCATTAGCTACAGTACTGGCAATATTGTATAGTAACACCGCAGACATATCTATGGAAATATACTTCATGCCAATAGCAGTCATAACTGTCGTTGTTGTTGTATTTGTGGCATACCCTACAAATTTGTATCTTACCAGACAGCTAATAAAAACGATTTTTAATCCTACCATTGATAACGCACAGAAATTTTCGCTGATAGCAGGTAAGGTTTCATCGTATGCTTCTATAAACCTAGTGATCAGGATATCAATAGGTGGCCTTATTGCTGATGCTTGGGGTGTTGTAAGACAGGGAGAATTTGTTTTGAATAGATTTATCACTCTTGGTATAGCCCCTATAGTAGGAGCCTTCGTAGCCGGTATAGTTTTTTATTTTGTCAGCCAGAGGATTTTCTCAAAATTCAACACCGAAATAATCAAAATGTCACCTATTGGCGAAGTGGAGAGAGGTATTGAGACTAAAATGCTTTTGTCTACATCCGGTGTATTCTCCGGATTCATCTCATTCACTGTTTTCCTGGTATCACTAATACTAAGCATTGGCTATTTGTTTAACGCAACAATGAGTAGTATGTTGATAATCACAGTAATTGGGGCTATCACAATCGCTATACTTCTATACTTCTATATCTCTTCGGTTTCGGAAACTGTGAAGAATTTAGCCGAAGCAACAAACGTTCTTGGCAAGAAAGGAGGTAAGTTGATAGTACCAAAAATATACGACATTGAGGAGACAGTTTTGCTTGTTAGGGACTATATTGAAGGAGTTAATGAGAACCAAAAAAAGATTCTAGAAAAAGTTTCTAGTGTTGAAAAAGTTAAAAGGCTAGAGGCTTTTAATTCTTTACTAGAAATTAAGCTCAAGAAGCTCATTAACGAGCTCAGGAGGACCAAGGTTAATGAAGGTGGAGTTGTTGAGGCAAGGAGAACACTTGAATTCACCAATAATAAGCTCAGAGGCACTGTGAACAAGCTTGTTGAACTTGAGAATAATATTACACTACTAGTACAGGAGTTTAATAGGTTCGAGGAAGCTATCAGGGATCTGAGTAATTTAGAGGCTATTGAGCGTGATGAGATAAATGAAGCGGAAGAACAATTTAGTAGAGTAATTCAGATGTTGGGAGAGGTTAGAAAAACTGTTGAGAGTGTCAAGGAATCGGCACTTCTGGTCGTACCGAGAGTCGAAGATTTTGAGAAGGTGGCAAACAGTGTAGAAGTTGTGTTTATAAACTTTCAGCTTGAGATGGCAAGGATAGGGTATCCTCTAGAATTCAAAGTAATATCTGATAGGCTTGGAAAGGATCTAGAGAGGATAGAAAATGTAAGTTCAAGTATAAGAGAACAAGCTTCAGAGATCTCCAAGGTCAATGAGTTGATAATAGAAGGGCTTAGAGAAATGGCCGTAGTGTCTGATGTAGCAGAAAGTTTATTTGAGAATGTAGAGACTTTAGCTAAAAAGGAGAAAGAAGAATTCTCGTTGGGGATGAAAGAATTTAGGAAGATACTAGAGGTATTTGAGGGTATACTTAAGGAGTTTAGAAGAAGAATGGTAGAGTCGAATAGACTTATTCTAACATGTATACAAGGAATTGACAACTACCTAGAAAAAGTTAGAGCAGTGAATAAAGTAGTCTCTGACTTTAGCAGGGAATTGTCCGACTCCCTGGCTCTTCTAAGTGAAAATACAAAGAGTATCCAAAAAGTTGAAGAAGAAGTAAAAACTTTAAGAAAAATAAATGAACAAGAGTAAAGGTTCCATACTCATAGTGGTTCT
>JAPYWX010000050.1 GCA_028276145.1 Spirochaetota bacterium | reverse complement strand
TTTTGCGGATTTAGGTTTTTCAACATAGACAACAAACAACTTACATTACTATCAGAATACATATACCACAGAATAATTGAAGACACATATAATGAAACCCTTACAAACAAAGTTTAACACTTCTATGCTAAGATACATACCTATCTCCATACTTATTCACATAATGGTGCTATTTAGCTTAGGAACATTGTTCTACAAAGCAACACCACAAGGAGAAAATAACACAACAATAATAAAAGTAATCAACATAAATGTAAGTAAATTTGAAATCCCAACACCAAAAGAAAACAAAACAAAAGAAACATACTCTACTCCCAGTATAGCAAATGAAAATATCCAAGAAAAAGCACCCGAAGAAAACGAAAGCACTCCGTCAGAAAACGAAGAAATAGGCTCACCAAAAGGTGACATTACACCACCTACACCATTATACACACCAAAGATTAATTACCCATACCCTGCAAGAGTTAAAGGAATAGAAGGAACAGTAATTCTCAGAATAAAAATATCAACAAATGGTGATGTAGTAGATGCTAAAATAATTCAAAGTAGTGGGAGTGAACTACTCGACGAAAATTCTATCAACTTCGTAAAAAAGATAAAATTCATACCAGCAAAAGATAGAAACAATAACCCAATACCTTTAGAAGTAGACTACAAAATCCACTACATACTGAGGTAAAAAACTATGCTGTAAGTCCCTTACCTACCTCATTTACAGTTCTACCCAACAAAGCATCTTCCGTTTGTATCACTTTAGAGTTAGCTTCATAGTGCCTCTCAGCAGAAATCATCCTTACCATCTCCGTAACAGGATTTACATTAGCTACCTCAAGAAAACCTTGATGTATTTTTGGGTATCTCTCGGGAGGAATACTCTTCATTTCCCCAGATAACTCTGTTGTCTTGTAATACGAATAACCCACCTTCTCTAGATACCTAGGAAAATCAACAGTAACAATCTTAATCTTATCTACTACAATTTGTTCCTTTATATCGCTTTTCTCTGTACTTACGAATTCGTCCAAGTCCTCGGGGTCATGATTAGGGTCTATGAGTATATTACCTTGCTTGTCAACCTTAAAATTACCAATCTTCACCCTTATATACCCATTCTCACCCAAAACTTTATAACCTTCCTTAGTGACTAAATAGTTATCATTACTTATCTTAAATGTTCCGTTTCTTGTTAATCTCAACCCCTCAGGTGTCTCAACAACAAAAAAGCCTTCACCTTCTATAGCCAAATCAAACATATTATCCGTGCTTTTCAAAGCCCCCTGCTCAAATATTGTCTGTACCTCGTTCACCTCAACACCAGTACCAAATTTACCTACAACAGGTGCCAAATCATAAGAACCTAACGGGAAAGTAACAACACCACTATCATTAACTCTCCTAGCCAACATCTCAGGAAAAGCCTTAAAAACACTTACCTCTCTCTTATAAGCCGTAGTATTTAGATTTGCCAAGTTATTTGCAATGACATCCATGTTAGTAAGCTGAGCAAGCATTCCAGAAGCACCAGTATATATACCCCTAACCATATTACTAAAGATCGGAAATATCAACACTCCTTAAAAATTTTGCATCTTCCTCAGGTATAGAAGGATTTATAAACATACCTGAACCTAACTCAAAGCCAGCAGACCTAGTCAACCTAGGCACTATGGTAATATACCAGTGGAAAAATTTATTCTTACCATAGGAAAATGGAGAAGTCCTCACGATATAATTGTAGTCAGGATTGCTTATACCTTTGTAAAGCTTAGCCAAAACAACTTTGAGATGTTTAGAAAGGTCATCAACTTCTTCATCAGTTATATCTGTAAACCTAGAGCTATGCTTTTTAGGCAAAATCCAGGAATGAAATGGGGAAGAAGCAGCAAACAAAACAAACGAAACAAAGTGTTCACTTTCGTGAATAATCCTTTCACCTACCTTAAGTTCATCACTCAACATCTTGCAAAAAACACAAACCCCATGGTCACTAAAGTACTTAAACGCTTCCTCTACTCTTACCTTTACATCTCTAGGAATTATCGGTAGAGCTAATATCTGTGAATGAGGATGAACCAAAGAAGCCCCAGCCTTATAACCATGATTCCTAAAAACAACAACATACTCTATATCGTTCATCTTGAGTATCTCTATAACTCTCTGCTTGTACGAATATATTATCTTAGCTACATCCTCTACCTTCATAAGAGCAGGATGGACATTGTGAATAGGCGTCTCTATCAAAACTTCGTGGACACCATAACCCGATATAGTCCTAAATATTCCCTCTTCTTGCCACTTGTATTCAACATCAGGAGACAAAGCAGGATACTTGTTAAAAATTGACTTAACAAGCCAACCTCCTTTACCATCATCAAGTCTCCATACCTCAGTATTAGGGAACTTATCTTCATTACCAGGGCAGAAAGGGCAATTCTCATCATACTCTTTATCAGAAACCAACTTAGGCGAGTTATCAATAAAATCATGAGGTCTTTTAGCTCTCTCTTTAGCAATTATAACCCATTCCTTATAAACTATATTCTGTCTTAGCTCAGACATCCTACCCCCTAACATAAACAGTAATACGAAAACAAATTAAAATTCAAATTTCTAAATATCAAAATCTTTCATAAATCCTCTACTTAACTAAGGAAAAACCTAACATTATCCACCATCCAAGGAATACCCACCAGGTATACCTCATAAAATTGAAACTCCTGAACTAATTCATTAGAATAGGAGATATGTATAGACTATTCGTGATTATTTTAGGACTCATCCTAATTTCTCAAGTACCAGTACTAGCCGAAACTTCAACGAACATTACCAACAACACAATCATACCAACATCACCCAGTGGTGGTCTTGAATACTGGGTCTGGGCTTCAATTGGTACACTGTTATTCGTTATAGAAATTTTAGCACCTGGATTTATATTCTTCTGGTTCGGATTAGGTGCTATATTCGTATCAATATTATCCCTATTCCTACTGAAAACTCTTGAATCACAGATAATTGGGTGGATACTACTTTCGGCTATATTTGTCGCAACATTCTTCTACTGGAAATCAAAAAACAAAAAGGAAATAAAAAGTGAAGACCCTGTATTTAAGTATGTAGGCACAAAGGGAGATGTCATACAAGAAATAAGAGGCAAAAAAATAGGCAAAGTCAGACTAGATAACCCAATAAACGGCATATTTGAATGGAACGCAATAGGTGAGAATGATGATACCGTTATTGAAGTTGGCGAAAGAGTAGTCGTAGTCGGAATAGACGGGATAAAGTTAATAGTAAGAAAGCTATACAACTAGACAGAATGCTAATCAAAAATCCTTAAATTTATGGCTTTAAAGGAAGAATACCACCCCTCAGAACTTCCAAGGTAGGAGGAAAGAATTACCTCAAAAATACTTACTCTTCATAACCTCTTCTATGTCTGAGAAGTGAATTTTCTCTGAACCTATTATTTGATAATCTTCGTGACCCTTACCAGCAATAACTATGATTTCACCTTCCACTGCTAATTTAAGTGCCTCATTTATTGCTAAAGCCCTATCTTCAATAACAATCACCTTTCTCATATTCTCTTTATCAATACCAGAAAGTATATCATTAATTATTCCTAAAGGATCTTCTGTTCTCGGATTATCATTCGTGATTATAACTTTGTCAGCTAACTTCGAGGCGATTTCCCCCATCATTGGTCTCTTACCTTTGTCTCTATCACCTCCAGCACCGAAAACTACTGTGAGTCTCTTAGGGTTAAAACTTCTAGCTGTAGTGAGCGTTTTTTCTAGTGAATCTGGCGTATGCGCATAATCAACAACAACATAAAAACCTCTATTACTTCTGAGAACCTGAAACCTACCCTTAACCTCTGTTTTTGATATTCCATCTACTAAAGCATCAATTTTCGGATTTTCTATTGCTTTCATAGCCATAGCTAAAGCCATCATAGCGTTGTATACATTATGTAGACCTGGCATAACTAAATTAGCTTTAAACTCTCTACCTTCCACTATAAATTTCAAAGTCGTGCCACCTATTGATATACTTATGTTTTTAGCCCTCACATCAGCATCATCCCTCTCTATACTACAAGTAAGTGTCTCGATACCTAAACTTTTAACAAATTCGTATGCTTTCCTTCCCCAATCATTATCAATGTTAATAACAGCATAGCCATCCGGATTTGTTTCTTTTAGTTGCTTAAAAAGCAACATCTTAGCGTTAAAGTATTCTTCCATCGTTTTATGGAAATCCAAGTGTTCCCTAGAGAGATTGGTAAAACCAGCAACATCAAACTTTAGGCCAAAAACTCTATCCATCATCAAAGCATGTGAAGAAACTTCCATCGAAACAAACTTACCACTACTACCGACAACATCATTCAGAAGGCTATAGAGCTGTAAAGGGCTAGGTGTTGTATTAGGTGCTGGCATTGAAGTACCACCAACTCTATATTCAATAGTCCCTATCAACCCACCATCAATACCTACATTCCTGAGAGCGTTATAAACCATGTACGAAATCGTTGTCTTACCTTTTGTACCCGTTACACCTATAACTTTTAACTTTGATGCAGGGTCACTAAAAAACTTTTTTGATACTAGAGCCTCTACCTTCCTTATATCTCTAACTACCAATAAATTAACACCTTCGACTGATATCTCCTTATTCGTTATAAATGTTCTACAGCCTCTGTTTATCAGTTCGGGAATGAATTTCGTAGCATCTACTGATGAACCTTGAATAGCAAAAAACAAAGTCTTACTATCTATCATCTCATCTCTCGAATCCTCGGATATGTGTAGTATCTCAATGGAATCATCTAAGAATTGCTTCCTTAGAACAAAATCATCCAAACCTTCAGCAAGTTCCCTAAGCTTCATAGAAACCTAATTTTAAGTGATAACCAAAAATTATTAAAAACTCAGAGAGGCTTTGCCTCTCTGGTAGAAAAAAATTATAATAACTACTTAGTGACTAACTTCAAAGAATTAGAGTTAACATCGTAGAAAAATATAATTGGCTTTTCCTTAAACATTACTGATGACCAACCACCCGCTCTACCTCTTACCACTGTTTCAATCTTCCAGGCCTTACCATCGTAGACAGCATACCTTATCTCTTTCGTTTTCTCAACAAAATACGAGACATAAACATTGAAGTTCGAATCAACAAATATTGAATTAAACCTACCAGGGTCATCATTCTTATCCACTACCATTTTCACCCAATTATCTCCTTTCTTCACAGCATACTTAAGAGCCTTCTGAGTAGCATCATAGTAAACAACATGGATGTTGTTATTTTTGTCTATTTTCATCTTAGCATAATACCCAACTTTACCATCACTGTCTATAATTTCAAACTTCCAATAAGCATCAGTTTCTTCAATCCCTTTGTAGCAGTGTTTCAAATCACCATTAGCATTATCCAAGTAAACAATATGAACAACATTATTTGAATCTAAATCAATAGATGTATCGCTACCTACATTTTCGTAACTATCAGGCACTGCTGCTTCCCATCTGTTCATCTTTATATTGTAAGTCATATATCTAAGACTACCAACGGTATAGTTATAATAAGAAATGTGCGGGACTCCCCTATCATCTACTACTATTCCTGTATATCTACCAGCTTTATCTTGCTCATCAAGTGTTTTTATATCCCAGTTTTTACCATCATATACAGCATACCTAAGGTCCTCATCATCCCATCTTTCATTTATATAAGTATAGGCTATATGTATTCTATCAAACCTATCAACATATATTGAAGGATACTTACCACTGTCAGGTCTCGAATCAACTAATTGAATTTTCCAATTTGTTAAATCCCCCTGGTTATAGGCATAGAACAAACTCTTTTTAACGGAATTGTAATAAGCTAAATGTATACCCCCATCGTTATCCAAGAAAGAAGCAACATGAAAACCCGCTCCAGAATTACCATCAACAACATACTCTATCCAATTGTCTATCAAAATCACAAAGTTAGTTCTAGCCTCATTACCCAGTCTATCCTTGGCATAAACTTGTATTGTGTACCTGCCATTTTGGTAACTACGAGAATTGAAAGTAAATACATAGACATTTCCCTTTTTAGTATACTCAAGCTTACTTTCATTCATCGAAGAGTATACTTCAGAAACACCACTATCATCCTTAGCCTCTACCGGAAACGAAAAAACATCTCGCACAATCATATTGTTTGTCAATGAACCAATGGAGAGTATAGGAGGTGTTCTATCAATATTTATCCACTTAGATGATTCATACGCTCTACCATTCACGTCAATAGCTCTGACAGTCAAAATATACGAACCAGTCGGCAGCTTCGATGTCTTTATCTCGAATGTCGCCTGAGGCTCTCTTAATTCCTGACTAAAAACAATATTACCACTAACATCAGATATTTCAACTTCTACACCCTTTAGTATATCTAAAATAGGTTTGTTTTTGAATTCCTCACTTATGTTAACAATGTACTTCAATACAATCAAATCTTTGAAGGTATTTAATCCTAGATCATCTTTTAAATCTATGTTAACGGAAGAAATATATATACTTTCTCTAACCTCTTCAATCTTTGGTAACTGCTCCTTGATACTTTCCTCCATTTTTTTAGCAACTTCAGTGTACTTGGGTTTCTTAGCTCTTACAGGTTTAACAACTACTTTTCTCTTTTCTACTTCTTTAGTTTCTGGCTTGTTGTAAAAAACAGTTATTTCTTTTGAAAAAACTATGTCGTTATTTGAATCAACAAATTCCACCAAGATAATATTCGTTGGTTTGTCTAATTCAACAACAACGTTGTTAGTAAGTATTAAACCTTTCTTATACACTAAATTACCATTAACCCTGACATTAACGAATAAGTTTTTTCTAATTTCCTGAACTGTGAAATTGACTTCAACTTTGTTTGTTGTAAAAACTTGATTATCGTAAGGGTAAAAACTACTAACATTTATTAGTTTTTCAGGTCCCTTACAGGACCAAAAAAGAGCCAGAGGAACAACTAATAGAAAAAATATTTTAATATCCCGCATACCATTCTCCTTACAAATTTGATAATAAATGTAAAATAAAATCTTTTCAAGTTATTACGAATTACATTTAAAGGAAGCCAATGCCCCCTTAATACTAACTAGGAAAGTGCTAATAGCACAAGTGCTAATAGCACAGGTGCTAATTAGCACAGTGTTATTTAAGCATAAGTGAACTCAGAACAGTATTTGAAAGTATTTGAAATACTTTTTGTTTACCATTTAAAATGGTATCTTAAAATTTTCTAAGGTATAAGTCTATGGCTCTTATAGTTCAGAAATATGGTGGTACATCGGTAGGTGATATAGAGAAAATAAAGAATGTTGCTAGGAGAGTTGTGAATACAAAGAAAGCTGGAAACGATGTAGTAGTTGTTGTTTCAGCAATGGGAGATACAACTGATTATCTTGTTGAGATGGCTGAGAAGATATCAAAAACACCTCCCAAGAGAGAATACGACCTCTTACTTTCAACAGGTGAACAAATTTCAATAGCTCTGTTGTCAATAGCTATACACGAATTAGGATACGATGCTATAGCTTTTACAGGTTTCCAAGTAGGTATTCTAACAACTAAGGAACACACCGAAGCAAAAATCTTAGATATAAATACATCCAAGATATTCAACGAACTCAAAAAAGGAAGGATTGTCATAGTTGCAGGTTTCCAAGGAGTCACCGAAGATGGAGACATAACAACTCTCGGTAGAGGTGGCTCAGATACCACTGCCGTAGCACTTGCTGCAGCACTCAAAGCTGATTTATGCGAAATATACACTGATGTGAAAGGTGTATACACTGCTGACCCAAGAATAGTCAAAACTGCTAAAAAACTAGATGTAGTAAATATAGATGAAGTCTTGGAATTAGCAAGTGCTGGAGCTCAAGTTTTACATCCTAGGTCAGTCATTTTTGCTAAGAAATACAAAGTTCCTTTGGTTGTCAAGTCATCCTTTGAGGATGACCCTGGAACAAAAATCACGGAGGAATATATGGAGGGGCTTTTAGTTACAGGTATAGCTGTAAAAACAGATGAAGCCAAAGTCAGCGTAATAGATGTTCCTGATGTTCCTGGAATAGCAGCTAAACTATTTTCACTAGTAGCAAGAGAAAAAATTAACGTCAACATGATTGTTCAAGGAACAAGTAGAAACGGTCTTAGCGAAATAAGCTTCACAATACCCAAAAAAGATTTAATCACACTCAAAGGCATTGAAGACGAAATAAAGAAAGCCGTTTCTTGCTCCAAAGTAACATACGATGAAGATATAGCCATAGTATCAATAGTTGGCGTAGGAATGAGAAGCCACTACGGTGTGGCAGCTACCGTATTCAATGTCCTAGCTAGATTAGGAATAAACATTGAAATGATTTCCACATCAGAAATAAAAATTTCTGTTGTTGTAAGAAAAGACAAAGCAACCGAAGCAGCTAATGCCTTACACGAAGAGTTCAAATTATCAGAAGTGGAAATAAAAACTGAATAATTGTAAGATAAAATAAAAGCTCTATATAATTATACCGTTGATAGTTTCTACTACGGGGGGTAAAAATGGATTACAAAAAGTACGTTAGAGATATTCCTGATTTCCCTGTTCAGGGAATACTCTTTAGAGATTTAACAACATTATTCAAAAATGGTGAAGTCTTCAGAAATGCAATCAACGACCTCTACAACATGATTAAAGATATAAAAATCGACAAAATTGCTGCTGCCGAGGCTAGAGGCTTCATAATAGGCTCTACCTTAGCATACTTGAAAGGATGCGGTTTCGTCCCTGTAAGAAAGCCAGGAAAACTACCCTACAAAGTAGTTTCTTACCAATACTCTCTTGAGTATGGTACCTCAACATTGGAAATGCACGAAGACGCCATAGAAAAAGGTGAAAAGGTTTTAGTCGTAGATGATCTACTGGCTACAGGGGGCACAGCAAAAGCAATCATGAACTTGGTCGAGAAACTTGGCGGCGAAGTTGTTGGTGCTCTATTCTTAGTAGAACTTTCAGCTCTAGAAGGAAGAAAAAATTTGAACATTCCTGTTTATTCACTTATAGTTTATTAAATGGTACTTAAAAACTTCAATAGCTACCTCCTCATCTTAGTATTTGTCATAGTATCGCTAATTCTATCAATAACTGTAATTTCGCTACCAACCTATTCAATACCTATCTTTTTAGCCTATGCTATACTTAGCATAAGCTTTGCAATCTACATAACTTTATCTAACAAACCAGCAGAAAATACTTACTCGTCGTTCATAGAATATCTCTTTTCAAGCATCTATAACGTCTCACAAAAGAAGGATATATATTACATAGTTAAAAACTCTTTTCTTTCTAACGGTATCAATGTAGGTGATGTCTTTGTCTTCCTAGAAGATGAAACTGGAAATCTTCGCCTCAGAAGCGAACACCTTAAAGGTGAACACCTTAAAGGTGAGCACATTAAAGGTGAAAAAGTTTCAATAAGTTCAATAATAAAGAGTGAACTCGAATTCATTAGATTCGTAAAATCATCCAAATACAGAATTCCCTTCGTAAACAAAAGAAATACCACTTTACTACCTTATTCAGTATTCAATGAGATTCTAAACTACTTTGAAAGCTTAAATACTAACATTATGATACCAATTTACACCCCTACAAACGATGTAGTAGGCCTCGTATTCGCTAACATAGAAAGGGTAGGAATAAAGAATCTAATTTATTTATCAAAGCTTCTTAACATAGTTCTACTATCCTTCAGAGAAATAGAACTCTCTGAAAAGAGAAGAAT
>JAPYWX010000049.1 GCA_028276145.1 Spirochaetota bacterium | reverse complement strand
GTTCAATACCACAAGGGAAGGCGGTGGAGTATACATAGACAAAGGAATCGGTAACAAAGTTGTAAACTCTACAATAAACGGCAATAACGCTTTAAATTCAGGTGGCGGTATATTCATAAACATAGGTGCGGGTAACTATATAAACTCTACGGTGAAAGCTAATAACTCTAGGGACGGCGGAGGAATATATGCATTCAAAACAACTTCGTTACTAGTAGAAGGCGAAGTTTCCGAAAACAATGCTAGTAGGAATGGTGGAGGTGTAGCTTTAGAAAATTGTTATAAGAGCACAGTGAACGCAAATATTGAGAAAAACACTGCTGGCGGCTCAGGTGGCGGAGTCTTCTCAAGAGGAGATGAAACCACAATAAGTGGGACTATTTCAGGTAACTATGCAAAAGAAAACGGTGGTGGAATATACTTAACGACAGGGCTAAAGAATACAATAAATGCAAAAGTACAAAACAACACAGCTGACAAAAACGGCGGAGGAATATATGTAGAATTGGCAAAATCAACCTCCATCAAAGGTGCCTTGGTAAGCGGTAACAAATCAGGTAACATAGGTGGCGGCATATTTACTCTCAAAGACTTAGATACAACTATCTCCGAATCATCAGTCGTAAACAATACTTCCAGACTACATGGCGGCGGCATAGGAATACAAGATTCTACCAACTCATCACTACTAAGCTTGGACATAACTCAAAACCAAGCAGAAATAACTAATAGCATTGTATATCTTTACAAAACTGAAGGTATTATAAACTTCGTAATATCAAACTGTACGATTGGTAGTGTCCCAGGCGGTAAAGGATTCGGGATATACGAAGATGGAATAAATGACATAACATACCATAAAATAATTGATAACACATTTGTAGAATCTACTCTCTACAGATTATACAGAGACTACTACTTAGATGCCTCAGCATTCATAACAGCAGTCAATAACCCTAAATTCTCTGGTGCATCAGAAGCAAGAGGAAATAAAGTTAAATAATCATAAGGGAGGCTAAGCCTCCCCGATGCCAAAGCTTCATCGAGGCAAAGCCTCACCGAGGCTAAAGTCTCTCCTAACCCTATAATATTAATTTGCTCTTGATGTCTAGGAAAATATAACATAATAAACATGCCTACCCTAGAGTTAGACATAGCAAGCTTGATATTTCAGCTTATCATTTTTATCCTGGGACTCCCCATCAGTATATTCATTCTATCAAGAATTAGAAAAATGAAATCTATCTCAAACATAACACTAATCAAAGTTAGAAGACTGACCAATTTGTCACTATTTGTTATCATAATTTCCATAGCCTCTTCAGTATTTAGAGAAAACATATTCCCAATATTTCTACCACTAGCAGCGTACATCATAAACAGCGTTGAAAGAACAGGCATTGAAAAATTTGATATAATAATGTCCGTAATCTCAATTCTAATATGGCTTGGAAGCATAATACTAGGGATAAACATCTTTTACCCATTCTTGGCTATATACACGATAATATATGTCGTTATTTATATCTATAATAGAGAATACTCTGAAAACGTAAAGCTAATAATTTTCACTGCTGCGTTCATCCTATCAGGGATACTTTTAGGTGAAATCGGCTTCTTGTTCAATTTACTTTTACTCAGCAAAGTAGGAAGCATATTTGTAATGTTTTCAGTTCTTTTCATACAGTTATATTCCATTCTAACCTATGCTATTGATACCGACTTAGCTAATGACAAAATGACCCTCTCGCTAGTTGAGGTAAACAGAGCACTGTCAAATCTCAAAAAAGACTTTCAAGAGTTAATAAATAACTTCGAACAAATACTGAATTTCTTATCCGAAGAAAGCGGAAAGTTTTCAAGCATTCAGTTTGAATCAGCAATTAAAACTATTCTAAGCTCAATATCAAACATAGAAGCCACTATATCTATCATACAAAACTCACTCTCAAACCAATCAGAAAGAATTGAAGAGATAGCAAAAGGAATCCCCATAGGTATAGATAACTTCAGAAACTTCACCAACAACCTGATTAATCAAAAGCAACTACTCTCAGACGCGAATACAGACATAATGAACCTAACAAAAATAGCACTAGACAGCGAAAAATCAGTAATGGAAGTAGCCAAAGCTGTAAAAGATTTGAGAAACTCAGTAAAAAGCTTTGTTGATAAACTTTCTTTATTTGAGTCAATATCCCAACAATCAGAAATACTATCTATAAACATAAGTGTGGAAGCATCTAAACTAGGTAAAGAAAGTTCAAGTTTTTCTAAACTCTCTAGACAAGCTAAAAAGTTTTCTGAAATAATTTCCGTGCAGATTTCAGACATAAAGGATGTTATAGATAAGGTTGATAAAAGCTCAGAAAATAGCGAATACCTCGTAAAAACCTTAGTTATGTCTTTCGTAGAAATAGAATCGGGGCTAAAGAGCGTTTCAAAAGACATATCATCATTCCTAGAAACAGTTCAGCAAATTTATGCTTCTTCCTCAGAGTTATTAAAAACCCTCGAAGAGATAGGCTCAACATCCATGTACTTACCATCATTCATGGATGAAATGAAAAAGAGATTCAAAGACATGGAATGGGATTTCAAGAAAATCAGAGTGAACCTAGAGGAATTTTCTAAAAACTACAACATACTCAACCTATCTCTGGAAAATGTGAAAAATTCAACTAAAAACCTGTACCAACTAATACAAAGAGCAAAGGAGCTACTATGAAAAGACTAATCACTATCGCTTTATTAACAATTCTCTCAATTTTTAACTACTCTTACGGAAAAGTTTACGATAGCATAGGAAAGGAATTTGAAGAAAGGAAGTACTCAAAGATAATCTCACTAGCACCAAGTATAACCGAAACCTTAATGTTTTTAGGAATCTCTAACGAAATAGTTGGAATAACAAGGTACTGCCCAAAACCAAATGACAAAGCTTCAATAGTTGGGGGATTCTACGATCCCGACATAGAAAAAATAGTCTCCCTCAAACCAGACATAGTATTCATGCTCAAAGCAGGAAGTATTGAAAATTATTATAAACTTATTAAGCTAGGAATCAATGTCTTTGTACTTGATTACCCATCAATTGATGATATTGAAAATAACATGCTCAAACTGAGCATGCTACTAAAATTACCAAATACTAACAAAGTACAAGAATTCAAGAAAGAGCTCATAAAAAAAACTAAAGCACTTTCTGAAGTGATAAAAGACAAAAAAATACTCGTTATGTACTCATATCCTCTAATATACACAGCAAGCTCAAATAGCTATGTAGCAAGCCTAATAAGGTCAACAGGTGCCATCAACGTAAGTGATACATTAGCCTCTACCTACCAAACAGTAACAATAGGTATAGAAACTTTAATAAAACTATCACCTGATATCATCATAATTACCGAACCCTACTACAAAGATATTGAGAAAGAAATAAGAAAATTAGGAATCAAATCAAAATTCATATATATCCCACCACAGATTATTGCCCCCTCACCACTTATATTAATGGCACTTGATATAATACACTCATCACTGACAAACAAATAAGTGTTTTAAGCACGAAGTGCTATTTAGCACAACGTGCTATTTAGCACGACGTGCTATTCAGCACTATGTGCTATTTAGCACATTAATTTTAGTAGCTCTGCCCACCCCCTAATTAACTGTAGAGAGGAATCGCCTCTCTACGTTCTCCAGAAGTACTTAAAGTACTAAATACTTAAAGTACTAAGTGCTTAAAGCACTAAGTACTTAAAGCACTAAGTGCTTAAAGCACTTAATCAAGAAAGTTCTACGAAGCACCCAAACTGCTCTAATGCCCCAAAGGATGTTTCACATCCCTTAACCCTAATAAGGAAATACCATTTAGCACCTACTTAGAAACAAGGTGATATTTAGCACAATGTGCCTTAAGCACGGTATACTCAAAGCAACATTAAAAGCAAATCAAAACATGAAGTTAGCAACAAGTCTATATGAAGGTGGACTAAGAAACTTAATTAAACATACTCCCTCTAAATTCACCTCAAAAGGTAATGAAACTTCCTTTAAATCCTTTGACATAACCCTAGCAAAAACAAAGAAAGAAGTATCACCAAAGGATATTTTAATATCCTCATTCTCACCGAAACTATCCCTAACAGTTGTTGAAACAAAAGTAAAGTATTCAATGCCTTGACTGATTGGAACAAAAACCTTCGTACCAACACCCAAACCTTTATAATTTAGCTCAATACCACCCTCAGCAGCGTAAGAAAAGGAAGACTCTCTATAAAAATCATCATTAACAGCAACTTGTGGCTCAATATACACTTCAATAAAACCATTATCAAAGTAAGGATACAACGAGATAAATAAATGTTCTTGCTCTCTAGAAAATCTTAAATTAAGGAAAATGTTTTTCATTACTCTCCTTATGAAAGAAAAAGAAAACTCATTCTCAGTACCACCATCGTAAAATAAAAGTTTATTGACACCATAAAATTTAAATTTGTTTCCGTCAGAGTAGATAACTGAAAACATAACACCATTTTTGTTAGAAACAGAATAAAAACTATCACCGTAAGGCGAATAAAAATCTCCACCCAAAAAATTCGCACTCAAAGAAAACTGAAATTTATTAATGTACCACTCAAACATCAACGAAGCTCCAGAAGCAAGCTGCAAATTGGTTAATTCTGATAAATTAGATAACTTAGAAGAAACAGCAACCTCGCCACTGAAAACCAAACCTAAATCCAAAAAATTTATTTCCTTAACAGACAAAGAAAAGTATAGACTATCAGAAACAAGAAGAAGCCCCCCAAGTAAACCATAATTCAAAGCAAATCCAGCACAAATATTAGAAAAGCTCCCTAAGCTACTCAAAAACAAAAAAGGCAAAACAGATAAATCATCGAAATTTTTACTAACATAAATACCCTTATTTATGTCATCTTTCCCATCAAAATTTCTATCACTCTGATAAAAATCAAAGGTATAAATATCATTTGAAACAAATTTCTTAGCAAAAAGGTAATTCAGAAAATACTTATACCTCGGATTACCCAACACCAAACCATTACCAAAAAAGACATAATTATCACCAAAATAAAATTTTACATCTTCATTTGTATACGATAAAGACAAAAGAACATTCCTTCTAGTACTAGCAAGCAAAGAAAAAGAAAAATTTTTCTCCGTGAGGAGAAAATGAGAATAATAAACATTACCACCTAATACGAAACTGGACAAAACCTTATCATTACCAAACGAAGCTACTAGAATAAGAAAAATAAACAAAAAAAGAGATAAAAAAAAGAGATAATAATCTCTTAAAAGAGATAATAATCTCTTCATTTACTACCCCACTTTCATAGGAATGTAAACTCTGTAAAGTAAATGATTGTAAATTTTTCTTGATTTACCTATTCTACTAGCGATAAACATCGCTAAATTAACATCAAAAGTTCTAGAAAAAACATAAAAGAAGTTCTCAATAAAAAGTGAAGTGAAACCCGAATCAGGCACTTTTGAAAAAGCAGAAACAATATAATTTGCTCCTTTTGATATTAGGAATTTAACCAATTCATACAAACCCTCAAAGTAGCAGTTATTGAAAATTAGAACCCTGGGAGAAGAATTAACCAAACTTATAACTTCATTATTAAGCTTCACATTTCCTAGGTCCACCCCTTCACTATCAGCATGAGAAGAGAAGAAAACAACATCACTATTCATAAACTTGATAAATTCGGATAACTCAATTCTGTGTGATACAAACTCAACTTTTTTAAAGAAATCCCTTGACAATTCAAACACTCTTACACCTTCCGAAAGAGTATAACTAAACTTTTCATCCCATCCATTAGAAAGAATACTTAGTGTATTGAATCCTTTTCTGTTGTAATTTCCAGAACCTGAAGGCAAAAGCCTATTTATTACTACATTAAACCTATTTGTTAGTAGTTCAAAAGGTATAAAATCAATCTCATCATCAACTTCAATTAACAAAACACCTACTTTGTTTCTTAAGTAGTTTAAAACATTCTTAGGAATTATGCCCTCTATGAGCGAAATAGCTTCATCAGTGCCAAGGTGATAAGGATTAGATTCCCTTAATGTTAAAATTTCTTTCTTGAGGGTGTCACCGAATAGCCTACGTTCTTCAACTTTGATAAAATCCTTACTGTCAAAAAGGATAAAATAGAAATTCAAATGATTACCATGTCTTGAAACTTTCAAAAACGCCTTTCTTGTTTCTCTTCTGTACTTAAACATAAGAGTAGCAATTAACAGACTATCATTAAAACCTTTGGGTAAAATTGATAGGTTAAGGCTTAGTAGCTTTTTAGAAGCCAACCTAAATTTAGAATCTGTTTTCTTAAAAAGCCCAAAAACATTATTGTTTTTTCTAACAAAGAAAAGCTCATCATCTTTTAAATCTCTAATACCTTCATGCTCAACGATTTTTATCATCACAAAATATTATGAGAGTTGTAGAACTACAATTCAAAACAAAAATTACTTTGCTAAAAAGTGGTTATAGCACCTTGCGCTTATCAGCACTTTTCCAATTGCTTACCAGAAAGTGAATAGAGGTGAAGCTTCTCTACAAATAATAAGGGTGGGCAGACGGGGTGCTTAATAGCACTTCTTCATTAGGTGCTTTAAGCACCTTAGAGCACTTGTACCCATTAGCACAATAAAAAATACAAGGTAGTTGGGATGCAAAGCCTACTAACATTGAAAAAGGGTGGAGGTGCTTCATAGCACGTTCTTATTTGAATATTCTAGAGAGCGAAGAGAGACGATGTCTCTTTGAGACAAAGTCCCCCTTCAAAAAATTAGGGCAGGTGTGGGACTACTTAAAGGTGCTTATTAGCACTTTTCAATAAAGGAACATACAGGGTGTTGGGATACGAAGTATCCCAACAGAAAATTAGGGCGGGTGGGCGGGGTGCTTATAGCACCTCGTGCTAAATAGCACTTTCTTAATTGAGTGCTTAAAGCACACAGTGCTTAAAGCACATAGTTCTCTAAGCACATAGTGCTCTAAGCACTTATCAACCTAACTTCCGGTATTAGCTATGGAAACATTAGCATCGTGCTGAGGATCAAGACTAGTGTTCAATGTTCCTAAACCAGCAGCACTAGACGATATATCAACAGGATTACCAGTTCCATCATCAGGGTCATGATAAAGGTTACCAAGAGTTGAATAAACAAAACTGTTCTTTGAAATTGAATGAAACTTTAAATCTACTCCATCCTCGTATATTGCCCAAGGAGTTGATGCAGCAGTACCAGTAATACTACATTCGTAAATTATTAGATTAGTTGTACCTCCCGTATTTGTAATGTATATTACACTCTTTTTAGAACCACTTGAAGAGTTGTTAGTTATGTATGACTTTGAAATTACAAGGAACTTAGAATCGTATATGTATATACCACCGCCTAGCGGTGAGCTATTACCTTGGACCTCTGCTGTAATTGTGTTTTGGTAATCAGAAATACTAGCAATCCCCCCACCACCGAGAGAAGAAGTATTCTTACTCACAGAGCCAAAAACTTTATTATACCTTGATTGTGAACCAACTATCGCTAATCCCCCACCATACCCAGATGAATTGTTTGTCAAAAGCAAATTAAGAGTGTTAGATACTGCATTATAAATTGCTAGCCCACCACCATAGAGAGAAGAATTATTGTTGTAAGCAATGATATTAAGGGTATTATTAGATGAATTTGTAACGAAAACACCGCCACCAGAGCCAGACAAAGAAACAGAATTCATAACAGTTAGGTATAGAGTTGAATTAGCTAGCCTCTCAATGTAAACTCCTCCACCACTACCTCCTGAAGTACAGTTTGAAACGATAACATTTGACAAACTAATACCTGAAGAATTCTTTATAAGTATCCCTGCACCACTCCCGAGGAAGTACGAAACATCCATTATAGCAATGTTCTCTACTTTAATGTTACTCACATCAGAAATATACAATCCCCTATCAACCTTGTTGCTAAAACTTATGTAAGAAATACCATTAACCTGTGAGAAATCATCATTTCTACCACCCAATATATTTATTGGTGATGTTATACTTATGGTTACAGGTGTTGTAAATCCACTGCCTTCGGTATACAATCCAGATTTAAGATAAATGTTAACCTGAGCATTTGTCTTACTTAAAACTTCGTATGCATAAGAAATTGCCTTGTTTATCGTAGCAAAAGGCGAACTCTGAGAACCATCGTTTGAGTCATTGCCATCAGGAGATACATAAACATTTACCGATATTGAAGAAGATTGATTTGTGCTACTAGTACCTGGTCCAGCACTAAGACATGAAGAAATCAAAATAGAAAGAATTACAGAAAAAATTACAAAAAGCAGTATCCTCCTTTTCATAAACACCTCAACAATAATAATATAGAAAAATTTTCGGAAAATCTCTAACTTAACAATAAGCCACCAAGTTATACAGAGAGGCGTAGCCTCTCTATATTAAGAAAGTTCACCAAAAAGTGCTATCTTAAGAGTCTCAATTGAAAGCAAAGCACACTTTAGCCTAGTAGGACTCAATTCTATTCCTAACTCATCCAAAAGCTGCTCTTTCGTCATGTTCTTAACAAACTCCAAATCCTTACCTTTAACAAGCTCCGTCAGAATTGAAGCAGAAGCCTGACTTATAGCACATCCCTTACCAATAAATCTTATATCCTCAATTTTACCATCGCTAACCTTAACAAAAAACTTCACCATATCACCACAGGTAGGATTACCCCCCTCATAAACGTAGTTGGCATCTTCTAAAATACCATAGTTCCTAGGACTCTTGAAATGATCAAGTATGTGCTCTAAATAAATGTCATCCATATTCATTAAGTATAACAAAAATACTACACAATTTCAAACTTTGTTAATCTTATCTAAATATGATTTATTCCGAAATTCTTATTGTGTTGTGAAAACACTTATAATATTAAGGTATGACAAAGGAAGAAAAAATTGATTTCATAATAAAGAACAAATTCCTTTTCATAATAAGAACTGAGGACTTTGACGGAGCAATGAAGTGTTTTGATGCTCTTGTTGAGGCGGGAGCAAAAGTAATTGAATTCACTTCAACTATACCAAACTATGAGAAGGCAATAAAAGAGGCAAAAGAAAAAGTAAAAGGTGAAGAAATACTTGTAGGTGCAGGCACTGTGCTGAACAAAGAATTAGCGCTGAAAGCAATGGAAGGAAACCCTGACTTTGTAGTTAATCCGACACAGAACTTTGAAATACTTGAAGTTATACCAAAAGAAAAGGTTGTATTCATGGGGGGATTCACACCTTCAGAGATAATCAGAAACTATTACGCAGGGGTTGACTTTGTGAAAGTCTTTCCAGCTTCTGTACTAGGTCCTAAGTTCATAAAAGCACTGAAATTTGGGCCTCTGCCCTTCGTCAAAATGCTAGCAAGTGGTGGGATGGAATTAGGCATCATTGAAGAATTTATAAAAGCTGGTGCGGATGTTATAGGATTAGGTAGCGAAGTAGCAAAGGTAGATTTAATAATGGAAGGAAATTTCTCAAAAATCAAAGAACTAGCAAAATCCTACTTATCCCTACTTCCATGATTCTAGAAGATACAAAAAACATACATATAAAGGACCTGAGAATTCCTAATCTAACAACTCAAAGAAAAAAAGTATTATATAGACTAAAACTATACACTCTGTTTGATGTTCTCACATTCTTTCCTATAAGGTACGAAGACAGAACAAAAATAAAGAGTTTCTCGGAAGTAATAAAAGAACTTTACGGTTCGCAAACTGGCAAAACCCAAGCGACAGTAATAGTTGAAGTCCTAGAACACAAGTTCGCTCTAGCCAAGGACAAAAAAATATTAAAAGTTATAGTAACAGATGGTGAAATGAAAGGAGAGCTAGTATGCTACAATAGGGAATTCTTAGCCAATACCCTGAAAA
>JAPYWX010000078.1 GCA_028276145.1 Spirochaetota bacterium | reverse complement strand
AAAAAACCTGAAAGGCATTGAAGAAATCCTTTCTTACCTGAAAGAAGATGAAACACCACATATAGCATACATCCTAATAAACACGTACTACACCATGATGATTTTCGAAAAGGTAAAAGAGGTAATAGATGAAGTGGGAATTATTGACCCAGAAGTAGCTACAAAAACATACATAGCTCTGAATGACAAAACTTCTTTAAGAAAAGTACTAAACGAATACAGTGAAGAGATTCCTAACGAAGTCAAAAGTTTAGCTAATGAATTCCTAAATGATAATATTAGCGAAGTAAAAAAGCAGATTAACTCTCAAAACTTCAAAGGTGACCCAACAGCAATGAAACTAAAACTTGAAATATCAACCAAAGAAAAAAACGAAAAGGCAATAAACCAAGCATTAAGAGAAATATCATACTTTTTGTTTGCTCAAGGAAGATACAAGGACGCTATCCCATACCTTGAGAAAATAAAAAACCAAGATGACCTCTCATACTATCTACTAGGTTCATGCTACATGGAACAAAAGGAATATAACAAAGCCCTAAAGGCTTTTTCTAAAATAAAAAAAGACTTCAAAATAGATGCTAGAATAAGGGAAGCTTTCTCAATGATATCATTAGGAAACTACGCAAAAGCAAGAGAAGTTGTAAAACAAACGATGAAAGAAATAACATCAAAAGGCAACGATACCCAAAAAATACTAGTTTCACAAATCCTAATAGAACTAGGTGACACAAAAAGTGCCACTAAAGTTTTAAGTTCCTGTAATAACAAAGACAATCCAGAGTATAACACAACCCTAGCAACAATATATTTCCTTGAGAAGGACTATTCAAACGCAGAAAAAATTCTCAAGTCAATTTTAGAAAATGATGAATACGACATATACGCAATGAATGCTCTCGCTTACCTATGGGCAACGAAAAACGAAAACTTAGAAGAAGCACTAAAATTAGCCTCCCTGTCCTTGTTTTTTGAACCTGAAGATTACACATTATTAGACACTGCGGCATTCATCCACTACAAAATGGGAAATTACCAAAAAGCAAAAGAACTAATTGCTAAATCAGTAGAAAACATGGAAAAGGAAGGTAGAAGTAGCTACGATATATACTTACATGCAAGTGAAATATACAAAACATCTGGAGAGAAAGACAAATCAGTAAAAATGCTAAACAAAGCACAAGAAGCTTATAAAAAAATTTATCAAAGGTAATAAAAAAATAAGGGGAGGCTCTCGCCTCCCCTATATATTATTAGTATTCAAGATCGTTCATTCCAGGAGCTGGAACATTGTCTTTCTTCTTCTCAGGCTTTTCGGCAACTAATGCTTCAGTTGTTAGTATCAACGAAGCAACACTTATAGCGTTAAGTATAGCTGTTCTAACAACTTTGGCAGGGTCTATAACACCATCCTTCATGAGGTCATCAACCCACTTACCAGTCAAAGCGTTATAACCGAACCCAAATTTAGCATTTCTAACCTTCTCAACTGCCACAGCACCATCAATACCAGCGTTCTCACAAATCTGTCTCAAAGGCTCCTCTAAAGATCTCTTAACAATATCTACACCTATCTTCTCTTCTGGTAAATCTACTTTGATATCATCAAGCTTACTAGCAAGGTATAGATAAGTCACACCACCACCGGGCACAATACCCTCTTCAACAGCAGCCTTAGTAGCGTGCAAAGCGTCCTCAACTCTAGCCTTCCTCTCCTTAACCTCAACTTCAGTAGCACCACCAACCTTTATTACTGCAACACCACCTGCCAACTTAGCAAGTCTCTCTTGGAGTTTCTCCCTATCGTAATCTGATGTTGTCTCTTCAATTTGCCTCTTGATTTGAGCAATCCTAGCCTGTATGTCTTTTGGATTACCAGCACCGTTTATGATTGTTGTATTCTCTTTGTCAACAACAACCTTCTGAGCTCTACCAAGCATATCAATCGTGGCATTCTCTAGCTTCATACCTTTCTCTTCTGATATTACTTGACCACCAGTCAAGATAGCGATATCCTCAAGCATTGCCTTTCTTCTTTCACCAAAAGCAGGAGCCTTAACAGCAACACTAAGTAATCCACCCCTCAACTTGTTGTAAATCAACGTAGCTAAAGCTTCACCTTCAACATCCTCAGCAATTATGAGTAGAGGTTTACCAGATTGAGCCACCTTCTCAAGTAACGGTATTAACTCCCTTATACTCGAAAGCTTCTTATCGTATATCAATATGAATGGATTCTCAAGCTCCGCCTTCATTGTCTCAGCATTCGTAACCATGTAAGGAGAAATGTAACCTCTGTCAAACTGCATTCCTTCAACAACCTCTAGTTGAGTTTCCAGAGATTTACCCTCTTCTACGGTGATAACACCATCCTTACCAACCTTATCCATTGCCTCAGCAAGTAGTTCACCAATCTTAGGATCGTTGTTTGCAGAGATAGTAGCAACACTCTTGATATCATCTCTAGAAGAAACTTGCTTTGAAATCTTCTTAATCTCTTCGGATATCTTTTCAGCTGCTTTTTCTATACCTCTCTTTATTATCATTGGATTGCTACCAGCAGTAACATTCTTTATACCTTCCTTAACAATAGCTAAAGTTAGCAATGTCGCAGTTGTTGTACCATCACCAGCAACATCATTTGTCTTAGTAGCAACTTCCTTGACAAGCTGAGCAGCCATATTCTCATAAGGATCCTCTAGTTCTATTTCCTTAGCGATGGTAACACCATCGTTAGTTACAAGAGGAGCACCAAACTTCCTCTCAAGTATCACATTCCTACCTCTTGGACCCAAAGTAACCTTAACAGTGTTAGCGAGTTTTTCAACTCCTCTTAATAGAGATTGCCTTGCAGTTTCCCCAAAACTTATTATCTTTGCCATAACACACCCCCCAAAAACAAAGACAGTTCAAAAGTGGTATATAATAATACAAAACTATTGGCTAAAAGTCAATAGGAATTAAAAACCTAAAACATCTTTCATAGTATAGAATCCTTTGTCTTTAGTCATCAAAAACTTAGCTGCTCTCAGTGCACCTCTAGAGAATGTCTCCCTAGAAGTTGCTCTATGCACAATTTCAAGTCTCTCACCATAACCAAGATACATAACAATATGGTCACCAACAACATCACCACCCCTAACGGCAAAAACTCCTATTTCCTCTTTGGGTCTCTCACCAATTATACCTTCCCTACCGTAAATAGTCTTGTAATCCTCCCTTATAGATTTTATCACCTCAAGAATTTTCAGTGCTGTACCCGATGGAGAATCCTTCTTCTTATTATGATGTACCTCAACTAGCTCTATATCAAAATCTTCTCCAAGAACCTGCGTAGCAACCTTGGTAAGCTCCAACATCAAGTTAACCCCAACGCTAAAGTTAGGGCTCTGAACAATAGCAATACTTTCAGAAGCTTCTAATATCTTCTTCATTATATCCTCACTAAGTCCTGTCGTACCAATAACTAACTTCTTTTTGTGCTTCAAAGCAACATCAACAAGCCGAGATGTCGCAGAAGGCACAGAAAAATCAACAACAACATCACACAAAGAAATATAATCTTCAATGTTATCAGAAACACTAACACCCAATCTACCTATACCGGCAACCTCACCAACATCCATACCTACGAAAGGATTACCCTTCTCAACAACCCCCCCAACAACCTTTACCTCTTTATCAGAGTGAAAAACCCTAACATTCGTAGTACCCATTCTACCAGTACACCCATGAATCAAAACATTAATCATATCACCCTCCAAACTAACAAAAAATGATAACCTATCACACTCAAAAACAGTCAAGTAAAAAAATTTCATAACAGGCTGAGCCTGAGACAGGCGATGCTATTAGGTACATTACTTTAGTATTCTTACCCGCCCGCCTCAAAATTCTAAGGGAAGCTGAAACCTCCCTTAACCTTATTAAAGAAGGACTATTAAGCAACGAGTAGTTTAAGTGATTAATTTAAAATGTGTTTTAACTACTTAATTGTAATTTCCTCTAAAGGAATTTAGAAATACGCAAAGAATCAAGGATGCTAGGCATCCTTGTAAAGTAATTTAAAACAAAAATTAATTAGTCAAAGTAATGTTAGTTATGTTTGAAAGTGGGCTGAAGGTAGATTTTGACGCTGAATAAGCTGAAACGGCAATGTAATATGTAACACCTAAAACCAAGTTAGAGCCGTTAGGCAGGGTATTAACTTGGTAGGTATATTTTGATGTAACAATAGTTGTAGGTGCTTGGATGGTAGGGAGTGAACCAGTAGAATTTGTGATGTAGGGCTTATCAAAATGATTAGTTGAATCTCTGTTAGTGTAAAGGTCATTAGAGTTTGTCGTTATAAACACAACATAGCCAGAAAAATACGATTCGCTATTATTACCCCACCATTCAAGTTTTATGGAGTTTGAAGATGCCTGATAGGCAATAAGTCCGAGAGGAGGGTCTAAAGGAAACCCCTGGTAAACACTACCAATAATACAAGAACTCATCAAAAAAGAAGTAACAAACAAAAACACAATTAACCTATTCACATCAATATATTAAGAAGAAAAGCAAAAACATTTCAAGAAATTATAAAAAACGACTATTTAGCTCAACTGCTATTCAGCATTGTAATAAAAATTTAGAAACAATTGTTTAATAAAAATAGAGAGTTTTAGGAGGGATTTATGGTCCAGAGAGTTTTGTCTGCTTCAATCATTGGGCTAAATGTTGACATAATAGAGGTTGAAGTTGATATTCAGAAGAAGGTACCTTCTTTTGAAATAGTCGGTTTACCTGACACAACAGTCAAAGGAAAGAGTTAGATCAGCAATAACAAACATAGGCTACATGTTCCCTTTAAATAGGATATTGGTAAACTTAGTACCAGCATACATAAAAAAGGAAGGCTCTATACTTGATACAGCAATAGCCATAGGTATACTACTAGGTTCTGGACAAATAGAAGACAGCGGAATAATTGACATAAATAACACAGTATTTGTTGGTGAACTCTCACTAGATGGTCAACTTAAGTACACTAAAGGTATCCTACCAGTAGTTCTAAGAGCAATAGAACTAGGCTTCAGAAATATATTCGTACCAGAAGTTAACAAAAAGGAATGCAAGATTGTATCAAAAGATATAAATATCTTTCCAGTCAAGAATTTACTAGAGATAACAGAGACACTGGAAGGTAAAATCAACACTACACCTTTAGAATTTGAGTTAACAACCAGCAAAAATGAAACTTTGAGTCTTGATTTTTCGGATGTTAGGGGGCAATATTCTGCGAAGAGGGCTATTGAGATAGCAGCGGCAGGAGGACACAATATTTTGATGGTTGGGGGACCCGGCGGCGGCAAAACAATGCTAGCCAAAAGAATACCTACAATACTGCCTGAAATGGACATGAAGGAAATAATAGAGACAACGAAAATCTACAGTGTGGCAGGACTACTCGATGGCAAGGGAATAATAACAGAAAGGCCGTTCAGGGCTCCCCACCACACCTCCTCCGATGTGGCAATAATAGGCGGCGGAAGAATTCCTAAGCCAGGTGAAATAAGCTTAGCTCATAACGGCGTGCTATTCTTAGACGAATTACAAGAATTCAAAAGCAATGTGCTACAGGTACTAAGGCAACCTCTAGAAGAAGGAATAATAACTATATCTAGAGCAGAAGGAAATGTAACATTCCTTGCTAATTTCATGTTTGTCGGCGCAATGAACGTAGGTAAAGATAACTCCGATAGCGTCTACTCCTCAACAGATATAGCCAAAATATTACACAAAATAAGCACACCATTTATAGACAGAATAGATATGCATATAGAAGTACCAAGAGTAAAGTTCCAAGACATCGTAGAGAACCCTAACAATTCTAAAAAATCAGAGCACTACCGAGAGAGAGTAATAAGAGCCAGAGAAATACAAAAGGAAAGATACCAAAAACTAGGCTTAAACATAAAAACAAATTCAAAAATCCCACCAAACTTAATTAGTGAAATATGCCAAATATCAGATTCATCAAGAAAACTACTAGAAGTAGTTATGTCAAAATTCAAAATAAGTATGCGTTCATACCATAAAATATTAAAAATATCAAGAACTATAGCAGACCTTGACGGTAGCGAAATAATACAGGACCATCATGTAGCCGAGGCAGTACAGTATAGAGTGTTAGACAAAATCGTATACTCTTAACCCCTCCTATTAACCTCTATCTTTGCTAAAGCTGCTGAGCCGAGTATTCCTGCATTATTTCCAGACCTAGCCAAAACTATTTCTAAGCCCTCCCTCAGTGGGGGCATTATGTTCTCCATAGCGTAATTTCTCACTCTAGAAAGCAAAAACTCACCTGCTAACGAGACACCACCACCTATTACTACCATCTCAGGATTAAAAATATTAACAAGCGATGCTATACCCAAACCTATATACTTAAAAGCTTCATCAACTATATTCATACAAAACTCATCACCATTTTTGGCTAAATCAATTATAAGTTTAGCATCTATCCTTTCATCAGGATACTCTGAAAGCTTCGTCAAAATTCTTCTACTTTTATATGAAAGAGCCTTCTTTATCATAGCAGTGGCTGAGCCATAAGCCTCCCAGCAACCAAACTTACCACAATTACACTGAACACCATTAGGAACAATAACTATGTGCCCTACCTCACCAGCGTAATAGTTAGCTCCCCTGTAGAGCTCACCATTTATTATGATTCCACCACCTATACCAGTACCTAATGTTATGCCAATAACTTCTTTTTTCCCTTTAGCTGCACCAAACACAAGCTCACCAATAGCAAAATTATTTGCATCATTATCAACAAAAACAGGTATACCAAATTCCTTAACCAACTCATTAACGACATTAATATCCTTAGCATCAGATATGGCAGGCATACTCCTAACAACACCATTCCTAAAGTCAACAGGTCCCGGCACACCTATACCTATAGCCTTAACCCCATCATGTCCAATAAATTGAGATATGACCTTCTTTATATTATCCAAAACCCTACTCCACCCTAACTTAGCTTCAGTAGGGACAATTACATTGTATACTATTTTACCTTCATCATCAAC
>JAPYWX010000179.1 GCA_028276145.1 Spirochaetota bacterium | reverse complement strand
CCTTTTATATTCGTACCCCCCAAGTCAATACCTATATACATAACTCCTCCAGTTTTATGATTGTATAGAATTAGTAAATTTTTTTACAATTTAAAGCTCTGTTTCTTTATACTATTTCTCTAAAACCCGAGTAGAAATATACTTTTCAACCATCGCAAATGATTTTTCAAAAAGGCTTTGAATATTGCTAAGTAGTTCTTGAGTAAGTATATTCTCACCTTTCCTTGCTTTGTCTTCAATATTCTTGAATACATTTCCTAGTTTCATGAAGCCAATCTCATAACTCGCACCTTTGAGTTTATGAGCTATCTTTGATATCTCTTCAACATTCTTTTCTAGATTGTACTTAACTAATTTGGAATACTCAGAGTTGAAAGTCTTAACATAAGAATCAAGAAGCTCCCTGACAAATGGTTCAAATCTATCTTTCCCAACCAAATCCAAAAATTTCTTCATTACCCCTTCATCAAGTATTTCATCAGAAACTGTTAATTCCTCTTTCTTAACTTCTACTTCCGTAGAAGTTTTTGATAAGTATTTTATTAAAACTCTAACAATATCATCCATTCTTATGGGCTTTGTAATGTAATCATCCATACCCGATTTAATGGCTTCTTCAATGTCCTCTTTATAAGCATGTGCAGAAACACCTACAATGATAGGCTTACGCTCTAGATTTTTTGACCTTATGGTAGCCGTTAATTTGTAGCCATCCATATCAGGCATCTGGACATCCATGAAAATTAGGTCATAATCCTTTATCTTCATCATCTCTAAGCATTCCTTGCCACTGTAGGCAACATCAGGAGAAATAGAAAACTTTTTTAAAATCTCTACCATAAGTAGAGAATTCACATGGTTATCCTCAACAACTAAAACTCTCTTACTTGTATCTAAAATGTTTTTAACATCCTCATAAGTATACCCTCTTTCAGCTACCCCCTCAAATCCCTTAGAAATAACTTTGAATAACTCAAAAATATTCATCGGATGCTCTAAAACAAAAAACTTACTCACATCAACATTCAAAACCTCTGTTGACTGTGGCACTTTAAAGGGTATTATTTTAACATTTTCATTATCTTTTAATATACCCTCAAGGGGGTCAATTCTGTACCACTTTATTGAACGATAATCTATCAAAAGGATTAATTTCCTACCTCTATTTTCCTCAATTAAGTCTAACACTTCACCTAAATTTGCCACAACAACCACTTCTATCCCTAGATGTTGGAAAATATCAATGTAAGAGGTTGGTAAACTTTCATCTACTACAAACAAAAAATTCCTTACAGCACTTAAATAATTCTCCAATTTTATTATCAAAGGTTCACTATCTTTGATAGTGATAGGTATAGTAAAAGTAAACCTTGTACCTTTGTTTACCTCACTATCTACCTTTATTTCGCCTCCCATGAGGTCCACAATCTTCTTACATATACTGAGCCCCAACCCAAAACCCTCATACCTTCTAGATAATCCCATATCCACCTGAACAAAAGGCTTGAAAATATCATTTAACTTGTCTTTAGGTATACCTATACCGTAGTCAGTAACTGAGAAAGTTATTAAACATTTGTTATCAGAAGTTAAACTACATAGCTCAGCACTCACAATAACATTACTATTCTCATGAGAGAACTTTATAGCATTATCCAAAAGGTTCATAATCACTCGTCTAAGTTTATAAACATCACCAACTACTAAAGAAGGTAGAGTAAAGTCAAAGTAATAGTCTATCTTTATATTTTTGTTCGCTGCCTTTTGTTCGAGCATTGATATAGAGCTCAAAAACTCTTCATAAAGGTTAAATTCCATCTCTACTAGATTTGCCTCACTCTCCTCTAACTTTGAGTATTCAAGAACATCGTTTATGAGAGATAACAATGTCTCAGAACTAAACTTTATGAGATTAAGGTATTTCTTTTGTTTATCATCCAACGGTGTCTCAAAAAGTAGATTAGAAAAACCTATTATTGAGTTTAGAGGTGTCCTCATCTCATGACTAATAACAGCCCAAAATTTCCTTCTCTCCGATACCTCCTTAAGAAGTAGTTCTTTTTCTTTCAAAATCACTTCTTCGTACTTCTTTTGAGATGTTATATCCCTAATGGCTAAGAGATAAATATCTTCTATCTTGAGAGCCCTAATCTCAAAAAAAACTTCTCCCTTCCCTTCACTGCTGAGGGCTATTTCCTTCACATCTTGGTACTCAACACCCAAAAGAAAGTTCTTCAACACATCGCTAAAGGTAGGACTAAAAATCTGTGAAATGTCCTTATCTAAAGCTTCTCTCTCAATATCATCCAATGTAAGTTTTGATGAGAGAATACCAATCTTAAACAGTGGGAGACTACTATAAGATATATCACCAAGGGAATTATCAAAATGCATTCTAAAAACAGATTCAGAGAGTTTTATGCCTTTAATGATAAATTCCTTATCAAGCAGTAAGATTATATCAAACGGCAAAATAAAGGAAATATACTTAACATAATAATTTAAGAAATCTTTTTCTTTCCTAATTCCTTTAAGTTCTACATATTCGCCATAAGACTTACTTACACTCTCAACCAAACTAACCAAACTTGATTCAATAATACTCTTAAACTCCAACTTTTTACCTTTTGGCTTCAACTTAGCCAATACAAAACCATCAAATTTCAACATTGACACATCAAAAAGAGATAAGCCACTAAAAGTTTTTATGTTTACCGAAACTTCTAAGCTTCTATTACCTGACCTTATATAGTTTAGAAAATATTCCTGAAACGCTCTTGAATTTTCAACAAAATTAAAAAACGGATGATAAATAACTTCTTCCCTTTCTTTCCCGATAAGTGACAAAAATTTCTCATTCGCTTCATAAACTAACC
>JAPYWX010000048.1 GCA_028276145.1 Spirochaetota bacterium | reverse complement strand
CTCTTAAAACTTTAAGGATGAGGTGCTGAATAGCACTTTTTCATTTGCTTAATAAAGAGAGAAGAGAGGCGAAGCTCTCTTCATAAAGTAAGGGCGGGTGGGCAGAGCTACTAAATACTTCTTAGCACTTGATGCTAGGAGTATTTAGTGATTTTATGCTAAATACTGAGGTATAGGTAGCCCTAGTTTTTCTCTTATGATTTTTTCTAGTTTGTTCATTAGTTCTGGTTTTGATTCGAGGAATACAATAGCGTTATCAATTCCGTTACCTAATTTTTCTTCTCCGTAGTAGTACCAATTCCCACTTTTCTTTATGACATCTATCTGAACTCCAATGTTTATTATATCGTATGCTTTTGATATTCCTTTCCCGTAGAATATTGCAACATCTGCCACTTTAAAAGGTGGAGCTACCTTGTTTTTAGCGATTTTTACTTTACACATCATGCCGATGATGTCTTCACCTTTCTTTATGTTTTCGGTTTTCTTGGTTTCTATCCTCATTGATGCGTAATATTTTAGGGCAGTGCCACCGGTTGTTGTTTCTTGCGGTCCACCATAAGAAAATCCCGTAGATATCTTCATTCTCAATTGGTTTGTGAATACTATTGCTACATTTGATTTAGAGGTTATGGATGTTAGTTTCCTCATTGCTTGGCTCATTAATCTTGCTTGTATTCCTATTGTTGCTTCCCCTACCTCTGCGTCTATTTCTACTTTCGGCACTAGTGCTGCTACAGAGTCAACAACTATTATGTCAACTGCGTTACTCCTTATGAGTGTTTCCATTATGTTTAGTGCTTGTTCTCCCGATTCTGGCTGTGATATTATGAGTTCGTCAAGTTTTATACCTATGGCTTTGGCGTATATTGGGTCTAAGGCATGTTCTGCATCAATGAATGCTGCTATACCACCTTCTTTCTGCGCTTCTGATATGATATGAAGACATAAGGTTGTTTTACCGGATGATTCGTGCCCGTAGATTTCTGTTATTCTACCTCTGGGTATTCCGCCTATTCCTGTTATGTAGTCAATGGCTAGTGAGCCTGTGGATATTGCTTTTACTTTCTCTACTGGTTGGTCCTCTCCCAGAATCATTATTGAGCCTTCACCGTAACTTTTCTTGATTCTAACTATTGCCTCCATTAGTGCCTTTTTCTTCATGTCCTTTTCATCTTCCATACACCCCTCCTAATGTTCACATATAAAGGATAAATTTAATAACTCACGATTAGCAATCATTAAAAAGGGTTTTCAGAAGTTAAAGTTTTGAAAATTAACAAGGAATTTGTTATTATACTAGATATGAATTGAGGAGGATTTATGAATTTTTTGTCTTCTAAGACTACTCTTTTTTTGTGGATTGTGTTGTTTTGCTTGATTTTTGTTTCTACTTCTTTTGGTAGACTTGTTAAAGATGATTCATACACCAAGGTGAAGATGAGGGAGTATAGTGAGATTTCACAAGAAGTGAAAGAAAATTTATTATCCTTTTTTAAGGATCAGACAAGAAGAAGTGTAATATACATCTGGGATTTTTATAATAGAACTCCTTATGATATCAATACTAAGAAGATAAAGGATGACATCTCAACATTGCTTCTTGAAAGTAAGAAATTCAAGCTTGTTGATGATGCTGTTGTTCAGTTGGCTTTGAAGGAATTAAACCTTTCTGCTACTGGGCTTCTGGATCAGTCATACATAAAAGAATTCGGTAACAGGACGGGTGCCGAATATATTCTATATGGCGCGATTAATAACAATCCTCTTGTGGGTGGTGAGTATAACATGTCACTCAACTTAAAACTTATAAAAATTGAGACTGCTGAGATAGTATGGAGTTATGAGTTAGGTCTCAATAGAAAAGATTTCAAAACGAGTGTTGATGCCGTTATTGACCAAGCTATATTTAAAAGCCCTAAGTCTCTTCTTAAAGAGTGGGATTCCATAAACCAAGATTCTGTAGCATCTTATGGTAAACCTATAAATACAATATCTGTTTTCGCTATAAAGACTAGTGGTGATGTAGATGAGAATTCTGTTGTTGACAAGTTAACTAGTGCTTTGGTTCAAGCGAAGATACCAAATGTCAAGGTTGTTGATAGGAATAACTTAGCTAAGATCATTGAACAAATAAAAACTGAAGGTTATGATGAAGCAGGGTTTTACAAAACGAAAAAGGAGTTTGGTAAGTTTTACGGAGTTGATGCGTTTTTATATGGGTACTTAACAAAAGATTCCGATACGGGTAAAACAGAACTGAACCTTAAATTAGCGATGGTTGAGAGCGCTACTGTTGACTGGGGTAATAAGTTTGAGGCTACACAAACAAGTGCTGAAAGAGAATCTATAGGTAAGGTTCAACAAAAGGAATTTTCTGAGAAAGTTTCTCAGACTACCGGTGCTGTTGTGGGTGCTGTAGGTGAGGTATTGGGTTTTATTTTATCTTCACCGGGTATTGGTATAAACCTTTCTTTTGGTTGGTTAGGTGGTTTTACTACACCGGGTATGACAAGTAAAGATAGGTATTCAGGTAATGATTTGTTCAAGGACCAATTACAGATACTTTCAGCTAATGTAAGCATTGAATTCTTTAGGCTTAGGTTGTGGAAACATTTATACTTTGAAGCTGGGGTAAAACTTTGGGGAGGTGAGTACACAACACCTGATGAAAGTGAATATGCTGGGTATCCTTTCTTAACATCAGCAACTTTTTCTGGGTTTACTCCAACTATATCAGTTAGGTATATAACAGAGAAAGAGCCAAGAACTTCTGTGAGGGTGGGAATTTTACCTTTAATAGGAATAGGTAACATATCCTCAAGAGTTGAAGGGTTATTTGATAAAACTTTGACAAATCAATATGGTGGTACTTACTACGAAACTTGGAAGTTTTGGTTTGATGAGTCTTTGACGAGTGCTTTCCCTATACAGAATTGGCCTATTGAGGTGGAAATTGGTTTTGATGCTGATGGCTTTTATCCTTCTATTCTTTTTGGTGTTTGGTTCCCACCAGAAGGATACAATGAATACTCCAAATTTGAGTGGGAACTTGGTTTTAATTTTAGAATACCTATATTTTGGTGGCATCCTTTATCGTTTTTGTATGATAAATATCTCTGGGAGTAGAGTATGAAGTATAGATTTTTTATCACAATTTTTGCTTTGTTTGTTTTTTCTTCACTTTCTTTTGGTGATACTAGTGATGTTATAAAAGGGCTAAGGTTTGTTGTTTTGCCTGAAAGTGGATATCAAGGGGATGATTACACAAAGTATGCCATTAATGTAATAAACGAAAAAATTTCTGAGATGAACATTGAATATGTTGAACCTGATGTTTTGGAAAAGATTAAGAAGAAGTTAGAAAAGGTATATGAAGAGAAGAAGGGTGAAGCTATGAGCTTATCACAGATTCTTTCTTCTAGTGTTGGCGGTAGCGTTTATATTGAAGTATCAACGAAAGTTGATATTAAAGAAATGAAAAGTAGTCAAAATTCTTTTTCTGGTGTTCCTGCGGTTGGGATTTATCAGGGGTATGTCAGACTTAATTTGAGTGCCTTTGATGCTTCTACTGGTAGGGGATTAGGAAAGGTTATAATGACAACGAATAAGGCTTTCGGTGGTGATACATCAAAGTATGTTGAATCCCTCATCTCAGATTTGGCGGTTAAGGGGCTTGAAGAAGTGCTAAAAAAGATTGAAAACTATGTCAAGGGCGGCAATGTCATATCACTTAAGGTTATAGGTATTAAGAATGTTTCAGATGAAAAAGAGTTTTCGCAGATTCTTGATGGGATACCAGGGGTGAAGTTGAAGACAAGAAAAGCGATGTCGGGTGATTATGTTGAGTATTCTGTTATTTTCAAAGGAACTATTGATGAGTTTATTGATGACCTTACAGATAGTTTGAGCACTAGCTTAAGTTTGGGTAAACCATCTGTTGACCTTTCAGGTAATCAAGTTATTGTTAAATTAAATTAAGTTTTTAGCAGAGAGGCGTAGCCTCTCTGCGATAAAAACGTGCAGTGTGCTTAATAGCACACTGTGCTTAATAGCACGTTGTGCTTTATAGCACGTTGTGCTTAATAGCACATTCTTAATTTTAGATTAAGAGACAGGCAATAGCCTGTTTTTCAGCGCAATCCCTGTAAGAGGTTTTGTTTAGGTGGTTGATGAATTGCTATTAGAAGGTATTGAGTTGGTAAGATTTTGTTTGTGTAAGTTTTAAGAGAAGGGGGGTGTTTTGTAAAATTATTACTTGCTATGGAGAAGGTTTATTATCACAAGCCTATAATGGTTAAGGAAGTAATAGAGTATTTGAATTTGAGGGAAGGGAGTAGGGTTTTGGATTGTACCTGTGGTGAAGGTGGGCATTCCTATGAGATAGCCAAGGTTCTTAATGGTAAAGGAATATTGATATGTAATGATAAAGACAGAGACCTTATTAAAATTGCTTCTGAGAGGCTAAAAGAGTTTAAGAATGTTTATTTTATAAATGAAGGTTTTGAGAATATCGATAGGATATCAGTTGAATCTGGTATTGATGAGTTTGATGCTATTCTTGTTGATTTAGGAATGTCGATGTATCATATTGCTAACAAGAGAAAAGGTTTTAGCTTTGATTCGGAGTATCCATTGACGATGACTTATGCGAAGGCTGACAAAGTAAAGTATACTGCGTATGAAGTTGTGAATACTTTTCCTAAGAAAGAGCTTATAGAGATAATCTTCAAGTATGGTGAGGAGCCAATGGCTAGAAAGATAGCTAACATCATCTGTGAGTATAGAAAGAAGAAGAGGATAGAGACACCAAAAGAGTTAGCGGATTTAATAAAGGAAGGGATAGGTAGGTACTATAGAACAAAGGTTCATCCTGCCACGAAGACATTTTTGGCTCTCAGGATATTTGTTAATGAAGAGTATGAGGTTATTGAGAGATTTCTTTCGAAGGTTGGGAATTTTATGGCGCCTGGGGGCAGGTTGTGTATATTGACATTTCACTCAGGAGAAGATAGAATAGTCAAAAAGCACATGCTTCAGCTGGCTAAAGAGGGGCATTTTAGAATAGTTACACCGAAACCGATAATACCTTCAAGAGAGGAAGTGAAGAATAATCCTTCCTCTAGGTCTGCTAAGCTCAGAGTGTACGAGAAGGTGTGACATGAGGAAATTTTGGGATTTAGTGGTTATAAGTTTTCTTGTTGTTTCAATAATGCTTTCGTTGGTCTTGGAGGTTATGTATTCTAAAGAGTTATCTAAGAAAATTGATTATCTTAACAAAAAAGTTGATGCTCTTTTAGATGAGAACAAGAAACTTACCTATGAGCTTGAGAAGTTGACTTCTCTTGAGAATTTGGTAGGTAAAGATTTGACTAAGTATAAAGTTTCTTTCAATAGGGTTATTGTTGTGAATCAAAACTAACTGAAAATTCTTCTAATTCCTTTTTTAATTTTTCTTCTTCTTCTGACATTTTTTCGTATAGTTCTCTGCCCATTTCTAGCACGTCGACAGGTTTGTCAATGCTTTTTTTGCCTATACCTACGAATTTAGCTATGTACCTTTTAGATTCATCTATTATCTCTAATCTTTTTCTAGGGTCTTCTTCCAAGTATGAAAGCTTGTATCTGAGTACGGCGTATATGTATAGGACACCGTCAAATCCAAAATCTTTGTCTAAGTCTGGACCGAAGAATTTTATACCATCAATTGATTCTTCACCTTTTGCTTGTTTTTCTAGGAATAGGGAGTAGAACTCTAAAGATTTTTTGTAAAAAACTAATTGCATTTGGTTGTATTCTGGTTTATTGCCTTCCTCAGATTTTAAATCTTCTGTTAGCCATGCGGCTCTGAGAGCACATACTGCTTTCTTGAATGATGGTGATAATTTCTTTGACAGGAAGGAGTATGTGCTTATTGCTAGAATATAGCTTAAAAGCCCATGTTTGAGGTCTCTAGGTTTTTCAAAGTCTACTTTATCGACTATTTGGATGGCGTAGTTACCTCTTATTTCTCTATACCTGTCAATTTGTGAAATTATGTTGTCATCTAGATATTTTCCGAAGTCCTCTTTTAGTGTTGAGTAAAGGCAATTCGGGCATACTGTAACGGGATATAACAAAGGATTGACTTTTCCCCATTTTTGTGTAGGTATGTACAGTCTTCTTAGTTCGTATGTTAACTTACCAGCGTTTAGCCTACCTCCGCCTGTCATCAATTCTTCTCTTCTGAATTGATATCCGCATACAGGGCACTCTATCAGGTTTTTTGTGAAGAACGTTACGGCGTCAGCCATAAACAAAATTATGTAAGATAAATTGAGGCTTTTCAATTTGATTTAATAGTTCCTGAAATACATTCTGTTCAAGCAACCTGAAGTAATATGATTATTATAAGGCAGACATATGTGTCTGCCCTGATACAAAAAATTCAATGTAATCTTAAAAGATTGAAAGTTAATTGTTTCACATTTACCATATAGGTATATGGGGAAGTTGTTTTCTAGTTTACCTAATAGTTTCCTTAGGAGTGTTTTGGAAGGTGAGAATGAAGAGGTGGTTGAAAAGCTTTTGGAGTTTAAGCAATTGTATGAGAATGAAACGGATAAAGATAAAAAAGTGATGTATAAAGAGAGATTCACGACTGCCTTTTGGGAGTTGTACAGTGAGATACTTCTTAAGATAGGTACTGTTTGGTTTGATAATGTACCTCTTCAGAAGAGGTTGTTTATAAGGTTTGGTATACTTGACCTTAAGTACCTCACAGTTGAGGACCAGGAAATGATAAAATCTGTGCCTATAAAGAAAATAAATACTGATGATGATGTGTATAATTCCATATACTATGTTGATGAATGGATATCGGAGATAGGGAAGGGGAATATTGAGGTTAGTGCTACTGACGAGGTTCCTAGGAAGAAAAAGAAGGAAGGTGTTAATGTTGTTGAAAAGGAGAAGTATGAGAGGAAGAAGGGGCTTTTGGAGGCTGAATTATCTTCACTGAGGGAAGCTTTTAGGAAGAGGCAACTGCTTGAGGAGACAGTGTATAACTCTATAAAGAAAGTTTATGATTTCTCGAGGATGTTTGATGAGATTACGGAGGATAACTATTCGGTGAACTATACAGAGAATGAGGAATCTGCTTTGGCTTCATCCATTGACCAGATTAGGGAGATTCTCAGGATGAACAAGGAGATAAATTTGTCTAAACAGAGGATTGACAAGCTTCTCGAGGAGATAAAAGCGTTAGAGATTCCTACTAATGATAATGGTAGTGATGAAGCGTATAATGTTGATGAGAGTGGGATAAAGACAGAGATACAGACGATTAGGCAGATGATAAAGATGTGTGTAGGGCGACAGGGTAATCATTTTCCGGCTCTTGTGTCTTCGATGATTCCGAGGTCTCATCTTAAGCCTAACTTTAGGGAAAATGCGGCTCAGTACATAAAGGATATTTTGAAGGTGGACCCAACAATTTTTGAAAGAAAGACGAGAGCTTCAGTTTTACAGATAGTACCATATATTTTACTTACACCGGGCTATGGTAATTATGGTATATGTTGGGAGCCTTTCAATAAGTATAATAAGGTTTCAAGTAAAGGTAGGTTAGCCGTTCCAATATTTGCTAAGAATCCTAGAGATGTTATAGTTATAGCTTTTGGTGACTTTAGGTGGAACATGGCTAAGGAATTGGCGGGGTACCATTGGATGGAAGAGGGAATAACGGGTGATTACTTCCAGTATCACGAGTCAATCAAGTGGAAAGGTGATTTGAGGTCTAAGTTTATATATGATTACTACCTTTGGATAACTAAGGAAAGTGAAGGAATACAAAAGCTTGAGAAGGAAGTTAGGAGGATATTTTGGTTTAAGATACCTTTTCCTGATAAACTGAAGGAGGAACTAAGTAAGAAGGGGTATTATTATCAAGACCTTTACAAAAAGGATGAAGCTAAGAAGCTTTCAGAGCTTTAATTTCTGTAAGTGTTGATAAAGTTTGTGATTTCGTTTCTGAATTCTTGAGTTGTGAATAGGTATGCTCTTTCGTGTCTACTGTTGGGGATTAGTACTAATTTTTTGGGTTCTTTTGCTCTTGAATAGTTTGATATAGACATCCAGTATGGTACTATTTCATCGGCTGTTCCGTGTATGAAGAGAATTGGCACAGAGACATTTGGTATTTTTGAAATCGTATCGTATTTATATTCAAGAAACCATGAGGAGGGGAAGCTATAGGTTGTGTAGTAATCTGTCATATCGTCTATGCAAGTGAAGCCTGCGGCAAGTATTAGTGCTTTTGGTTTGTATTTTAGGGTCATTTCTGTAGCTACTGCTGTTCCTAAGGAGTGGCCAAGGAAGAATATATTGTTTGTGTCTATATTTGTTAGTGAGAGAACGTATTTTATAACTGCTTCAGCGTCTTTGTAGGTTCCTTCTTCTGAGGGGGTGCCTGTGCTTTTTCCGTAACCTCTGTAGTCAAACATTATGAAGTTGACGCCGATATCATGGAATAGCATGGCCGTGTCGGCCATGGTATTCATAGAACCAGCGTTACCGTGAAAAAAGAGAATTGTTATGTTTGAGAATGGGCTATTTGGTGGGGCAGGTGAGAAGTAGCCGTAGATTGTTTCGTTGTCTTCTGTTCGGACTGTGAATAATCCATCTTGTAGGTAGTAATAATCTTCTTTCTGCGGTAGATACATGTAGGTATTTAATGTACATCCTCCGATGAGTATTGTGGTTAGGATTGTGGCTATGTATTTATGTAGTTTCATTATTTTTTACTGTTTTATGAACTTAACGATTCTGGTGAATTCTTCGGCTACTAGTGAGGCACCGCCTACTAGTGCTCCGTCTATGTCTGGCATAGCCATGAGGCTATCAATGTTTGAAGCTTTGACAGAACCACCGTATTGAATGATTGTTTCGTCAGCTATTTCTTTTGAATATAGTTTAGATAGGAGTTCTCTTATGTAAGCGTGGACTTCTTGGGCGTCTTCGGGTTTTGCTGTTTTTCCTGTTCCGATAGCCCATACAGGTTCGTATGCTATTACTACATTTTTCATTTCTTCTTTTGATACACCGTTTAAGCCTTTTTCTATCTGTGTTTTGACAACTTCTAGAGTTTTACCGGCTTCCCTTTCTTCTAGCAATTCACCTACGCAGAGAATGGTTTTTAATCCGTTGTTTATTGCTGCTTTTATTTTTTTGTTTATTAATTCGTCTGTTTCGCCGATTATGTGTCTCCTTTCACTGTGTCCTATTATTACATACTCGCAGCCGACATCTTTTAGCATTATTGGTGAGATTTCGCCGGTGAAAGCACCGCTATTTTCGTAGAATACATCCTGTGCACCTAGTTTGATGTTAGTACCTTTTATTACTTGATAGACGCTGTATAGTGCTGTGAAGGGAGGGCATATTAATATGTCCCTATCATTTACATCTTTGAGTGATTCTACGAGTTTTTGGGCTAATTCAATGGCTTCACCTGTTGTTTTGTTCATTTTCCAGTTTCCAGCTATTAGATATCTCTTCATAAGCTACTCCTTTGCTAAGGAATTAAGTATTTACGGTAGTTTATGAAAAATTCAAGTTTTGCTTTTTGCTTAAATCCCACATGGTTCAGATACAACCCGAGGAATTCGTCAAAAGCACAGTCGGCAAAAACCTGTTTAAATCCCACATGGTTCAGATACAACCACTCAGGGAAATGGGCATGCAGAGGAGAATACTAGGTTTAAATCCCACATGGTTCAGATACAACTGAGTATGATTTGGAGTATGAATATGTAAATGAAATGTTTAAATCCCACATGGTTCAGATACAACGGTAGACAATGCCGTTAAGAACATAACTGCCGTGAAGTTTAAATCCCACATGGTTCAGATACAACAAGAAAAGGAGTTTATTATTTTACCTTCCTGAAAGAGTTTAAATCCCACATGGTTCAGATACAACTGTTTTAACATTTAGGAACTACGATAACGAAATCGGTTTAAATCCCACATGGTTCAGATACAACAAGAAAAGGAGTTTATTATTTTA
>JAPYWX010000047.1 GCA_028276145.1 Spirochaetota bacterium | reverse complement strand
GGTTTTAGCAAAGTATGGGCTTAAGGATGAAGTAGCTGTGATGCAAGTTGGTTGTATGGGGCTTTGTGGTAAAGGACCTTTGATGAGGATTGAGCCTGAGGGTATAATTTACACTTATGTACAGTCTGAAGAAGTTGAAAGTATCATAGAAAAGCATTTTGTTAAAGGTACACCAAAAGAAGATAAGGTGATAGCTTACGATCATCCTTTTTTTAAGAAACAGTTTTATATAGTTCTAAAGGACATGGGAAATGCTGACCCATTGAGTATAAGTCAGTATGTAGCAATTGGAGGATTCAGAGCTTTGGCTAAAGCTCTAACTGAGATGACACCTCAAGATGTGATTGAGGAAGTTAAGAAGAGCGGGCTTAGAGGTAGAGGTGGTGCAGGTTTCCCAACGGGTATTAAATGGGAGACGGTAGCAAAGCAGAATTCAACTATCAAGTTTGTTGTATGTAATGGTGATGAAGGAGATCCTGGTGCGTTCATGGATAGAAGCGTAATGGAGAGCATGCCTTACAGGTTGCTTGAAGGTATGGCTATAGCGGCTTATGCTGTTGGTGCTCAGCAAGGTTTTATTTACACTAGGGCAGAGTATCCTCTGGCTATTGAAAGACTTAGAAAGGCTATAAAGGAAGCTGAGAGAATGGGCTTTTTGGGTAGTAGAATACTAGGTACTTCTTTCAATTTCAGAGTTGATATTAGGGTTGGTGCTGGTGCTTTCGTCTGTGGTGAGGAAACAGCTTTGCTTGCTTCGATTGAAGGTAGAAGAGGAATGCCAAGACAGAGACCACCATTCCCTGCTGAGAAAGGACTTTGGGGGTATCCTACGCTTATAAATAACGTGGAAACATTCGCTAACATTTACGCAATCATAAATAATGGTGGTGAATGGTTTGCTAGCATAGGTACTGAGAAGAGTAAGGGAACGAAGGTTTTCGCTTTGGCTGGTAAGATTGTTAATACAGGGTTGGTTGAAGTTCCTATGGGTATAACTATTAGAGAAATGATTTTTGATATTGGTGGTGGTATACAGGGTGGTAGGAAGTTCAAAGCTGTCCAGACCGGTGGTCCTTCGGGTGGTTGTATTCCTGAGAAGTACCTTGATTTGCCTATAGATTACGAGACATTGAAGCAAGTAGGTTCTATAATGGGTTCTGGTGGATTCATTGTTATGGATGACGCAACTTGTATGGTGGATGTCGCTAGGTTTTTTATGGAATTCTGTGCTGAGGAGTCTTGTGGTAAATGTGTGCCTTGTAGGGTAGGTACTACAGTAATGAAGAATATATTACAAAAGATTGTTGAGGGTAGGGCTACAATGGATGATTTTAATCACTTGAAGGAGCTTGCACATATGGTTAGAGAGGCTAGCTTGTGTGGACTTGGACAGACTGCACCTAACCCAGTTTTGAGTACTATTATGTACTTTGAAGATGAATATTTGGCTCACATAAATGAGAAAAGGTGTAAGGCTGGTTCATGTGAGATAAAGGAATTTGATATATTATCACTTTATTCATAGGAGGTGTTTATGGGAGTTGTGACTTTAACAATAAATGGTGTTGAATGCACTGGTAAAGAAGGACAAACTGTTTTAGAAGTTGCTAAGGAGAATGGAATAAATATTCCAACTCTCTGTGATTTAAAAGGACTTTCTCCAGTTACTGCATGTAGGTTGTGTTTGATAGAAGTGAAGGGTATGCCTAGACTTGTTCCAGCATGTGCAACGAAAGTACAGGAAGGTATGGTTGTTGAAACGAATTCTGAAAAGCTAAAGAACTACAGAAGACTGATAGTAGAACTTCTTTTTGCCGAAGGTAATCATATTTGTGCTTCTTGCGTTGTTAATGGGCATTGTGAATTACAGAATCTTGGTTTCGCCGTCGGTATGGATCATGTTAGATTTGACTATCTTTGGCAGAGTTTTAAGATTGATGCTTCTCACGAAAGGTTTGTAATGGACCAAAGCAAGTGTGTGAAGTGTACGAGATGTATAAGAGTTTGCGATGAAGTTGAGGGTGCACATGTTTGGGATCTCGGTGGTAGAGGGCTCAATGCTAGAGTTATAGCTGGGCTTAATGAACCTTGGGGTAATGTTGTTGAGTGTACAAAGTGCGGTAAATGTGTTCAAGTTTGCCCTGTTGGAGCACTATTTGAGAAAGGTGCTACATCTTCAGAAATGGTTAAGGATCCTACTTTCTTGGAAAGGATCCTAAAAGGAAGGGAGGAGCATATATGGGTAAGGTAAGGATTGGTACCGTTTGGCTTGGTGGTTGTTCTGGATGTCACATGTCATTTTTGGACCTTGATGAAAGACTTTTAGAGTTGGCAGAAGTCGCTGAAATTATGTCGTCGCCTATTACAGATTGGAAATTACATACTCCTGTCAAGGAGTATCAAAATTACCCAGAAGTTGATATATCTCTTGTTGAAGGTGCTGTTACCAATACTGATAATGTTGAAGTGCTAAAGATAGTTAGGGAGAGGAGCAAGATAGTGGTTGCTTTCGGTGATTGTGCTGTAACTGGAAACATGCCAGCATATAGAAACTTGTTTAAAGTGGAAGATGTCTTGAATGCTGTTTATGTCGAAAAGGCTACTCATGGTAAGCAAATACCTTCAGATGAAGTTGTTCTTCCTAAACTTCTTAAGAAGGTTGTTCCTATATCTCATGTTATAAAGGTTGATTATTATTTACCTGGTTGTCCACCATCCGCTGATTCTATATGGTACACAATAAAGTGTCTTTTAGAAGGTAAACAACCAGAATTCACAAAAGAGCATTATAGATATGGATAATTTGGGGGGTAGTATGAGTAAAAGGATAATATTAGATCCAGTTACTAGGATTGAGGGACATGCAAAAATAAGTATTTACCTTGATGATAAGGGTAATGTTGAAGATGCGCAGTTTCATGTTACTGAACTTAGGGGATTTGAAAAATTCTGTGAGGGTAGACTATATACCGAAATGCCAGGCATAACTCAAAGAATATGTGGTATTTGCCCAGTTAGCCACCTTTTGGCTTCTGCTAGAGCAGGTGATGATATAATGGGTGTTGAGGTTCCGGAAGCTGCTAGACTCCTAAGATACATGATGAATTCAGCTCAGTTTGTTCAATCTCACGCTTTAAGTTTTTTCCATTTGTCTTCTCCTGATCTTTTATTGGGATTTGATTCTGATCCTTCAAAAAGGAATATTTTTGGTGTAATAGAGAAATTCCCAGATTTGGCTAGAAGGGGTATAAGACTTAGGAAGTTTGGGCAGGACATAATAGAAATGCTTGGTGGTAAAAAGATTCACCCTGCTTGGGCTGTCCCTGGTGGCGTTAGAGAACCATTCTCCGAAGATAAGAAACAGATAATACTTGATTGGATGCCAGAGGTTAAAGAAACAACGATGAAGGGAATAGAGCTAATAAAGAGGTACATGGATGAAAACAAGGATGTTGTTGAGAACTTCGGTAATTTCCCATCTTACTTCATGGGGCTTGTTAATGAAGATGGCTCTTATAACCATCACGATGGCTACCTAAGGATAATAGATTCCCAAGGTAACATTATTGTTGATAAGGTTGATCCTAGAAAATATTACGAATACATAGGAGAAGCAAGTTTAAACCATTCATATTTGAAGGCACCTTATATATTGTCTAAAGGATTCCCAGAGGGAATGTATAGAGTTGGACCGCTTGCAAGGTTGAACATCGCTAAAAGCATGGGTACACCTCTAGCAGATAAAGAATTGAAAGAATTCAAGAGTCTATCACCTAACGGTGTAGTTTTAAGCTCTTTCTATTACCACTACGCTAGGTTAATAGAGATTCTGCATTGTATAGAAAAGATAGAAGAGATTGTCCAGAATCCTATTATATACAAAGGTAAAGTCAGGGCAAAAGGTGGTGTCAATAAGCTTGAAGGTGTTGGTGTATCAGAGGCACCGAGAGGTACTCTATTCCATCATTATTGGGTTGATGAAAATGGTATCCTACAGAAGGTTAACCTAATAATAGCAACAGGGCAGAATAACCTCGCTATGAACAAAACAGTTGCTCAGATTGCAAAGGCTTACATAAAAGGTGAAGATATAAAAGAAGGTATGCTCAACAGGATTGAAGCAGGTATAAGGTGTTATGATCCTTGTTTGTCTTGCTCAACGCACGCAATAGGCCAAATGCCAATGAAAATTGAGATTATAGACAAAGAAGGAAATATAATAAAGACAATAGTTAGAGATTAGATACTTTTATACAGGTGCCGTGAGGCACCTGGTATTTCATTTGAGATAATCGATTAACCACTGAAGGTAACTTTCTGATACATCTTCTACATTAACTGCTACTATCTCTGGTACTGTGTATGGGTGGTTTTCTTTTATGAATTTGCTTAGCTCTTCAAAGAGGCTTCTCCTTGTTTTTATTATCATTAAATCTTCTGAATCTTTTTCTATTTTCCCTTGCCAATAATAAGTGCTAGAAATGTTGTGAATAACGTTTACGCATGCGGCTAGTTTGTTTTCTACCAACTTACTCGCTAACTCATCACCTTTACCTTGTGGAGTTGTACAGAAAACTACTGTGATGTCTTTTTCGGAATTGCCCATAACTTGCCTCCATTGAAGGTAAGGTGTGTTTTAGTTTGAGTATGTACCTATTAATTCGGGGGATTTGGTTTTTATTATTTCCTTTATTTTTTCTAGCGCTTTGTTTTCTATCTGTCTGATTCTTTCTTTCGTTAGGTTCATTATCTCACCTACTTCCTTGAGAGAGTATTCCTTACCGTAAAATCCAAATCTATACTTTATTACCTCTCTTTCCCTTTCAGGTAGGGAATCAATTATCTTCCTGATTTCTTCTCTTATAGAGTTGTTTATAGCTATTTCTTCTGGGGTTTCTGAATCAACATCAAATACCTCTCCGAATGTGACATCACTATCATCGAAAACATTGCTATAAAATGATACGTAATCTCTACTCTTTCTACTTAGGAGTAGTTCAACATCTTCTTTTGATATCCCTAAATTCTTGGAAATTGTTTCACTGTCTGGTGCTGTGCCATGCTTTGCTATATAGTCGTTTATGAACCTTTCTATTTTGAGTAGCTCATTCGTCCTGTTCATTGGGAATCTAACAAGTCTTGACCTTTCTGCTATATACTTAAGTATTGCTTGTTTTATCCACCATACAGCGTAAGAAATGAAATGAATACCTCTATGTGGGTCAAACCTATCTACTGCTGTCATTAGTCCAATGTTTCCCTCGCTTATCAGATCAGCAAAAGGAATTCCTGTGTTTATGTAGTTTTTAGCGACTGTTATAACGAACCTTAGATTAGAGAGTATCAGCTTTGATCTTGCTTCTTGGTCACCATTTTGGGCTCTTATCGCTAGTTCGATCTCTTCTTCCCTGCTGAGAGGAGGAAATTTCTCAATGGCTCTGAAGTATTTTTCAAGAATGTTTTGACTGTTGGAGCTCCTTTTAGCCTCATTCAACATCTGAGTTACTTCCTCTTCCATCTCTTTGTAGTTTACAACTTGGTTGTTTTCAGCTTCTGTCAATATTTCACTATCTTCTAACATTACATCTTTTACTACCGGCATAAGCCTCTCCTTATATTATATCATGCAAAAATCATGCCAAAATTAAGAAATAACTTAGAAAACATACTATTTATGTAGGTTTTGGTTAAAATCTAAAGACGATTATTATTCTTTTTTGTGTAATTTTTATACACTTTGTGGTGTGTATTGATGTGTAATTTTTATACATTAATATACGTGTTATTTGTTGTAGGGTAATAATTCCTTTTTCTAAATTGGACTTAGTGGTTATTTTGCTTGTTTTTGGGTTTTATATTGACTTAAATAGTTCGACGAATAGTCTTACGCCGAAGCCAGTTCCACCTTTCTTGATGTAGAATTTCTCTTTGTCTGTATAAGCTACGCCTGCTATGTCTATGTGTGACCATTTGTAATTTGTGAATTTCTTAAGGAATGCTGCTGCTGTTATTGCTCCGCCGTACCTGTTACCTACGTTTTTGACATCGGCAAAGTCACTTTTTATGTATTCATTGTATTCGTCCCACAAAGGTAACTCCCAAACTCTTTCACCGCTTCTTTGAGAGGATTTCTTTATCATTTCTATTAGTTCGCTGTTGTTTCCCATGAGTCCTGCTGCTTCGTGTCCTAAGGCAACTACGCACGCTCCTGTCAATGTTGCAATGTCAATAACGAATTCAGGATTGTATTTCTTAGCATATTCTAGTGCATCGGCAAGTATTAGTCTACCTTCAGCATCGGTATTGATTATTTCAACAGAAGTACCACCCATACTCTTTACGATATCACCAGGTTTGGTAGCTTTACCGCTAGGCATGTTCTCAGTCAATGGTGTTATTCCTACAATATTTACCTTAAGTCCTAGCCTAGCTATGGCAATAATTGAGCCTATTACGCTAGCAGCACCGCTCATGTCATACTTCATCTCTTCCATTCTTTCTGAAGGTTTGATTGATATGCCACCAGTATCGAAAGTTATGCCTTTCCCAACGATGGAGTACCATTTATCACCACCACCTTTGTATTCCATAACTACGAATTTTGGTCTTTCTTCGCTTCCTCTTGCTACGGCAAGATAAAGGTTCATTCCTAGCTTTTCAGCTTCTTCCTTTTCTATTATCTTTACGGAGATACCTACTTTTTCGCATTCCTCTTTAGCAACATTTGCGATGTATGTAGGGGTAGCAATGTTTGACGGTAGGTTTTGTAAGTCTCTAGCCAAAAATACACTCTCGGCAACTATTCTCGTTTCTTCTATTGCTTTTTCAAAGTTACCTTTAAATTCTATGTTAACTTCCTTGAGGTTGACTTTTTCCTTTTTTTCAGAGAAGAATTCTTCAAATGTGTAAGTACCTAAGAATATACCTTCTACTAATGCCCTTATTGATGTCTCTTTATCTAGTTTCTTTCTGTACCAAGTGTCTGCGATAGTACAAGAAGAGAATTTATATTTGTTAGCTCCTGAGCCTATTATACCACCAAGCTTTCTAATGGTTTCATAGTCAAGTTTTTCTTCTTTACCTAAACTTATTAGCAAGACTTTTTCAAACTTTAGAGATTTACCTATGGAAGGTTTATGAATGACTATTACTTCTCCGAAGCTAGGCTTTGATTCTGAAACTATGTTCTGTATTATTCCACTAAATTTACCAAAACCTTTGGTTTTGGTATCTTCAAAAATTGGAATTACCAAAGCATTAGCTTCTTTGGATTTGAAAGAGTCAACGAAATTGACATTTATATCTATCTTCTTCATACCACCTCCGTTCTATTTAGTATAACCAAGAATTGGATAGAATTCAAATTTTTACATTTACTTAGAAGGTTTTACCAAACATCAAAAAGCGTCTCAGGTAATACAAAATGTAAGTAATTTAGCTTATTCAAGAATTGAGTGCTTAAAGCACACTGTGCTTAAAGCACATTGTGCTCAAAGCACATCGTGCTCAAAGCACAAGTGCTTAAGCACAAGATTTTTTCAACAGAACTACATGGAATTATTGCGTTTTGGTCAATTAAAATAATCAAAGCTATGGATATGGTTATTAAAGTTGGTACGAAGGTAGTGCTTAGTGATGAAGCTATGGGAAATGTTTCTAATGAAGTTTCTGAACTTTTGAGAGCTGGTACTAGGGTAATAATAGTGTCTAGTGGTGCTGTAGGTTTGGGAAGGATGAAGCTTAATATGGTTAGTAAGCCTCTCACTTTGGAAGAAAAGCAAGCTGTGGCAACTGTAGGGCAAGTTGAACTTATGAAAAGGTGGCAAAGTTTTTTTAGACGTTATGGGATTGAAATTGGTCAAATCCTTATAACTTATCGGGATATAAGCTCAAGAGAATCTTTTTTTAATTTGAGGAATACATTAAGGAACGCTCTTTCCATAGGAATAGTGCCAATAATAAACGAAAACGATAGCGTAGCAATAGAGGAAATAAGGTTTGGGAACAATGATATTTTGGGGGCAACGGTTTCGCTGGCTATAGGTAGTGATATTTTCTTGATTCTCTCTGATGTTGATGGTGTGTTTATGGATTTTGGTACACCTAATCAAAGATTGGTGAAAGAAATAAAAGACATAAAAGATGTAAGGAGATACTTAAAGGGTAAGGGTAGCGATTTCTCAGTAGGTGGAATGAAAACTAAAATTCAAGCAGGTTACATGTGCATGAAGTCAGGAGTAAAGTGTATTATAGCTAATGGATTTAAGAAGGATGTTATAAAGAAAGCGATAAATGGTGAGGAAGGAACTATTTTCGTACCTTCTGGAGATAAGAAAAACCTAAGAGCTTCTTGGGTTATTGCTAGTAAGAAGAAGGGTAAAGTAATAATTGACAATGGTGCTGTGAATGCGGTTTTGAGTAGGAAAAGTTTGTTACCAATTGGAATATTGGATGTAGAAGGCAAATTTGAAAGAGGGGATGTTGTGTTTCTAACATCCCCTGATGGTAGAAATGTCGCCATAGGTATAACGAATTACTCTTCTGCCGAAATACGGAAAATCAAAGGTAAGAAATCTAGTGATATTGGTACTATTCTGAACCTTGATGAGTTCAATGAGGAAGTAGTTCATGCTGATAATATCTTCTTACTATAGCTTTGCTTCCTCTATGTCTACATCAATGTATTCGACTCTTATACCTTCCTCTGCTCCTAGTTCAGTGTTTGTACTTCCGCACTTTTCGCAAACGTATATGTGAGTATCTGTGTAGAATTTGTGTCCGCAATCTTTGCATATTATTGGGATTTGAATGAATTTGAGTTCAACTTCCATCCCTTCAGCTATCGTTCCTTTTGCGTAATTTAGTAAGTGCATTTTGAATGCCTCTGTACTCAAGTTTTCCGTATCGGCTATTACTACTTTTGCCTTAAGAACTTTGGAAGCATTATTTTTCTTCGCCTCACTTATTATTAGATCTAAGGTATCTTTTGCTAGTAAAGATTCATGCATATCTATTCTCCTTTAACATATTCTAGGTAATTGCTCGCCGCTTATCATGTCTAGCAGCCTATTACTACCAATTAAGCTTTTCATTATGACTTTGCCAGGGTTTTCTTCAGTAATTTTACCTATTATTCTGGCGTCAGTGCCGAGAGTTGATGCCATTATGCTAGCTACCTTCTCTCCATACTTTTCAGGAACAATTGCTATGAATCTACCTTCATTAGCAACGTATAGAGGGTCTAGCCCCAAAACTTCACAAATAGCTCTGACCTCCTCTATGATAGGTATCTTCTCTTCCTCTATGTATACACCTAGCCCACTGGCTTTAGCTATTTCATTTAGTGCACTCACAAGTCCGCCTCTAGTTAAATCTCTCATACAGTGTACCTCAACACCACTATTTAGTATCCCCTCAACGGTTGTCCATAACTCTTCACAATCACTTTCAAGTGTGCTTTCAAACTCCAATCCTTCCCTTACACTCATTATAGCACTTCCATGTCTACCTATATCACCGTTCAGGACTATCACATCCCCTGGCCTAACATTTTGGGGTAAAATCTCAAGACCATGCTCAATTATACCTATTCCTGCTGTGTTTATATATATCCCATCTCCTTTTCCTTTGTTAACAACTTTTGTATCACCCGTAACAATCATAGCTCCAACTTTATCAGCTGTTACTTTTATGGAGTTTAGGATATTCTTTAGTTTTTCTATTTCAAATCCTTCTTCAATTATCAGCCCCAAACTTAAGAATTTCGGTCTTGCTCCGCACATCGCTAGATCATTTATCGTACCAGTAACTGCTAGTTTACCTATATCACCGCCCGGAAAGAAGATAGGATTTATAACGTAAGAATCAGTAGTAAATGCTATTTTGTTTTTTGGTAAGTCTATTATTGCGCCATCATGAAGTTTATCCAAGTATTCATTTGAAAACAAGGGTTTGAAGACATTTTCTATCAAATTATTTGTTAGTCTACCTCCGCCACCGTGCCCAAGTCTTATTCTATCAGAAACGTTACTTAATGGTGATGGACAGTTGAATCCTTCGCTCATACCACCTCCTTGTTAAATTTATAATTATAGTAGGCAGCACAAGCACCTTCGGATGATACCATTGGTGCCCCTAGAGGATGCTCAGGAGTACACAATGTACCGAATGCTT
>JAPYWX010000113.1 GCA_028276145.1 Spirochaetota bacterium | reverse complement strand
GATTAAATCTCTCGCCATCTCAGTTAGCTTTGGCTTGGGTGTTGTACGATGAAATTATAGCCACTGCTATAGTTGGTACGACTAAAATAAGACACCTTGAGGATAATATCAAGGCTTCCGAAATTACGATTGACCAGAGTGTTAAAAGTGAGATAGATTCCATACTGACAGACCCAGAAATATTCTCTTAAGATTGTGCTATATGGTACCTGTGCTTTAAACGCTACGTGCTTTAAGGACTACGTGCTTTGAGCACTTTGTGCTACGTAGCACTCTCTTATTAATTAGAGAATGTAGAGAGGTGAAACCTCTCTTATCAAATAGGGTGGGAGAGTGGGAGTACTAAAATTGATGTGCTAATTAGCAATTAATGTAAATAGCACTTGTATTTGAAGCACTCCCTTTATCAGTGTTAAGGGATATGTTAGCCTCTCTTAAAATTTTAAGATGTGCTTCATAGCACTTGTGCTTTAAGCACTTTAGTGCTTCATAACACTTTATTGTTTTAGATTGAAAAGCAGGCACTAGCCTGTTAAGAAACAGGCGTTAGCCTGTTAAAAAACAGGCATTAGCCGGTCAGTCAGTAGCCTGTTAAGAAACAGGCAGTGGCTTGTTGAATTTCTCACAAAGTCCACCAGAATTGAAAAGCTTTGACTTTTTCGTAGAAAATTTTTATATGTCAGCTAATATAAGAGCACTTTTTATAGAAGATGATGTAGATATAATTAACTTGACTAAAAGAATGTTAGAGGGTGAGGGTATAGATGTTGATGTAGCGATGAGTGTCAAATTTGGTATAGAGAAAATAAAATCAAGTAAACCTGATATTGTTTTACTTGATTTGATGCTACCTGATGGCGATGGTAAAGAAGTTTTGAGGTGGATGAAGCAAAATAAAAGCTATTCGGGGATACCAGTTATTGTTATTACTGCAAAATCGAGTGAAGTTGATAAGGTGCTTTTGCTTGAGTTGGGGGCGGATGATTACCTAACAAAGCCTTTTAGTATAAAGGAACTTGCTGCTAGGATTAGGGCAGTACTCAGAAGATATAGTACTGAGACTTCAAGAGATTTCTTTGTTCTTGGAGATTTGAAGATATATTTTGATGAAATGAGAGTTTTCATAGGTGATGAAGAAGTTCAACTAACCAAGAGAGAGTTTCAGATACTAGAATATCTGGTTAGGAATAAGGGAATGGTTTTGAAGAGAGAAAAAATATTAACAGCAATTTGGGGGTTAGTTGATGATATTGATGAAAACAGTAGAACTCTGGATGTACATATAAACAACATAAAGAAAAAGCTAGGCAAGTACAAGGATATGATAAAAACTATTAGAGGTGTTGGTTATAGGTTTGGATAGTTTATCTTTTCTCTAAATCGAATAAGTTCTCGTCCTCTTCTTCTTTTACTTTCTCTGTTTCAGGTTTGAGTTCGTATTTTCTTCTCTCTGATGGTATGAGACCTTGAGGTCTGAAGATAATCATTAGCAGCATTATCAAGCCGAATGTCAACATCCTGAATTCTGCTAATTGGGAGCCTAGGAAATCTCTTAATAGTTCAGGAACACCATAGAATAGTATAGCACCTACTATTGTACCAGGAATGCTACCAATTCCACCGATTACTACTATTGACACTAAGAGTATTGAATCCCAGAAAAGTATTAGATTTGGTGTTATAAATTTTATGTGGTGAGTGTATATTATTCCTGCTACTGCTCCGTAAATTCCGCTTATTACGAATATAAACAGCTTAAGTTTTGAGACGTTTACACCCATGAGTGATGCTGCTATTTCATCTTCTCTTATGGCGACTAATGCTCTTCCTATTCTTGAGTGCTCTATCCTGTATGATGCTAATGCTCCTAACGCTACAACTATCAAAGAAAAGATATATACCTCTAGACTTGAATTTAGGGAGAGTATACCGAAGTCTATGTTACTGATTTTTTGGCCTACGCCTGGTAATCCTCTTGGACCATTTGTTAGTGGGTCTAAGTTGTTAACTATTATCCTGACCATCTCACCAAAACCTAGTGTTGCAATTGCTAGATAATCTCCTCTTAGTCTTATTACTGGTAACCCTATGATTAATCTAAAAAGCATTGCCATTATTATGGCAACCAAAGAGGATATTAGGAAATGATATCCATGTATACTCATTATTGCCGCTGTGTATGCACCGATTCCAAATACCCCTATAAAGCCTAAATCAAGAAGTCCTGTATATCCAATTACTAAGTTTAAACCTAGAGCTAATAGCAGATATACACATACTTTTATTGATACATCGAGGTAATAGCTAGTTGTTCCTCCTATTGCTAGGTAATGGATTATGGGTAATAAGGCAATGATTCCTAGTGCAGAAAGTATAAGGATATCTCTTTTTGAGAGACTGGAAAATTCGTCTTTTATTTTCGCTAGCATAAAAATTAATTTTAAGGCATTAAGGATTTCAGTATCTATATTTGAAGAGGCTATGCCTCTTATATTGAAAGTATTCTTACTAGCCTGTATATGTTTTCGTCGAAATCTTTTTTCTTCTCGAATGCTTCTTCTAGAGGAACTGATACGAGTTCATCTGAAATGATACCAACCATTTTATCAGTTTCTCCTTTTATAAGTAGTTCAACGGCGTAAGCTCCTAACCTTGAGGCATACATTCTGTCAAGTGCAGTTGGTGAGCCACCTCTCTGTAAGTGCCCTAGTATGGTAACTCTGGTTTCGAATCCTGTTTTACCTTGGATATATCCCGCCAGTTGCATTACATCCATACCTAATTTAGCTCCCTCAGACACAACTATTATGCTACTTGTTTTACCTCTTTTTCTTCCTTCAATTAGCCTATTTATTGTGTCTTCTATGTTTACCTCTATTTCTGGTATGAGAACATCTTCGGCTCCTGAACATAGAGCTACAGTATTAGCTATGTATCCTGCATCTCTACCCATTACCTCAATTAAGAAAAGCCTTTCATGAGATGTTGCAGTATCTCTTATTTTGTCTATTGCCTCCATTGCCACATTTATCGCTGTGTCATATCCTATTGTGTAGTCTGTGCCCTTTATATCGTTGTCTATTGTCCCTGGTACACCTATGACTTTTATCCCAAAATCTTTTGCTAATTGGTGTGCTCCTCTAAACGACCCATCTCCACCTATAACTACTAATGCATCTATACCGTGTTTTTCTAAGTTTTCAGCGGCTTTTTCCCTTACCTCGTATTGTTTAAATTCTGGTAACCTTGCTGTAAGTAAAATTGTACCACCTCTGTTTATTATACCTCCAACTGATGAGGCGTTAAGCTCTGAAATTTCACCATTGACGAGTCCTTTATACCCTCTGTATATTCCAAAAACTCTTATATTGTTATATATTGCGTATCTTACGACAGCTCTTATACATGCGTTCATTCCTGCTGAATCCCCACCACTTGTCAAAACACCTATACTTTTTACTGACATCTTTTTCCCCCTTAGAGTTAAAAAATTTGATAATATTAAATTTTTAACTTCATTTAATCATCGTTTCAAACTTTGTTCAATTATGGATAATTCAACACCTCATTAGACAAAAGTTTTAGTCTATCATTACAATTGAAATCTATTTTTTACTTTTGTGAATATAGTTTTTGTGCTACCTCACCTAGTGCGTTGATGAAAATCTTTTGTAGTTAAATCACTCGTAACAATTTGACAATTTGGGAAATCTATATTATATTTACTAAAATGACTGAATGGTCAGTATAGGAGGGGTAATCAATGTGGGGACTTCTTAAGGGACTTATAAATAATATACCTGCGGTTGTGGTGATTATTATTGCTGTGGTGATGCTTGGAGTTGTAGCATTTACGAGGTTACCTGTTGATTTGTTTCCAAATATAGAGATTCCTATAATAGCGGTTTCTTTTGAGTATTCAGGGGCTACTCCTGAGCAGGTTGAGGAAAATCTTGCTAGGATACTAGAGGGACAATTTCAGACTATAAGTGGTGTTAAGAATGTTACTACTCGATGTTTTCAAGGTAGAGCCTTTTTTGTCATAGAGTTTAATTATGGCGTTGATATAGAATCTAAGGCTAATGACGTAAGGGAAAAAATAGATTTTGTAAATAGATTTTTGCCTGATGGAGTTGGGAAACCCATTATATTTAAGTTTGATCCTAGTCTTTTACCTGTAATGAGTATTTCAGTTTCAGGCATAGATGACCTTGCAGCTCTTAGACAGATTGTTGAGGATAATATATCGAAGTATATTTACCAAGTTGATGGTGTTGCTAATGTCACGGTTGAGGGAGGTTATCAGAAAAAAGTTTTTGTTGAGCTTGACAGAAGAAAACTTGAAGCTTTCAAAGTTTCTTCAGCTGATGTGCTAAGGGCACTAGCAAGCGAAAATCAAGATTTCTCAGCCGGTTATGTTGTTGAGGGGTATAAAAAGATTAATGTTAAGTTTGATGCAAAGTACAAATCTATTGATGATATAAAAAATGTGATTGTTGCAAATAGAGGTGGGTATAATGTCAAAGTTGGGGATGTTGCAGATGTTGTTTTCAAAAGCGATATAGAAAATGCACCAATAGTAAAGGTTAATGGCAAAAGTGGGGTTGTGATATCAGTAAACAAAAAATCTGATGCTAGTACGGTTACTGTTTCTGAAGCTGTAAAGAGAAAACTTGAGGAAGTTAAGAAACTCTATCCTAACTTGTCCTTTGACATAGTAGTGGACCAAGGGGCTTTTATCGTTAATTCTATAAACAATGTTAGGAATAATGCTATAAATGGTGCAATACTAGCATTTATAGTGGTTTTTCTATTTTTGGTATCTTTAAAGGAATCTGTGCTAATAGCTTTGGCGATACCGTTGTCTATAGTCGTAACATTCGTGATAATGTACTTCCTTGATGTTTCTTTAAATGTTGTATCGCTTGCCGGTCTCGCTTTAGGTGTCGGTTTGACAATAGATAACTCAATCGTGGTGATAGAAAGCATATATTTATACAAAAAGAGGGGTAAAAGCATCGTGGACGCTGCCTTTGATGGTGCTAAAGAGGTAGGTACGGCGATACTAGCCTCAACATTAACAACAATTTTTGTTTTCTTGCCGGTTGTATTCTCCCAAGGGCTTGCGCAGCAAATATTTAGAGATTTAGCTTTAACTGTTAGTATTTCTATTTTTTCCTCCTTGTTTGTTGCTATTTTAATTACTCCACCTT
>JAPYWX010000118.1 GCA_028276145.1 Spirochaetota bacterium | reverse complement strand
TGATGACTGTTGGTTGGGGCTTTATTGAGAAATTAGACAGTAGTATAAAGAGAATGAAATTCCTTTTCTTCTTCTCTGATTTTATAGAAAACTTTAGAGATGGTATTTATAGCAGGTTATTGAGTAATTTGCTTAACCTCAAAAAAACTATATTAGCATTTACAATTATATTTGTGGTGCTTGGAATAATCTCTTTCATCTATGTTGGTAAAGAGTTGTTACCTAATACTGATAGTGGTGATGTTTCGGTAAAGATAACTCTGCCGCCTGGTACTTCTAGAAATATTACTTACGAATACGCTGAAAAATTGAGTGCTTATCTTTCTACGAATCAGGATGTTAGCATATATTATTATGTAATAAATGTTGGAGGTTCAAGAATATTAACGGTTGGAGGAGGTGAGGGAGAGAGTGTTGTTAATTTCACGATAAGACTTAAGCCTAAAGAGGAGAGATTTATTTCTTCTGAAGAGTTTGCTTCAAAGCTAAGGAAGTTTTTATTTGCTACAATACCTGGTAAGACAGAAGTTAATGCTAGTAGTGGTGTTAGGCTACCTGGTAGTGGTGGTTCAGCGGCGGATATAAAAATTTTAGGTAATGACATTGGTACACTTGAAAAAATATCTAGTCAAATAGAGACAGTATCCAAGAATATAAAGGGTGTAGAAGAAGTTAAATCATCAATTGATGATGTTGTGCCAGAGTATTCACTAATTTTTGATAGGAATAAGCTAGCTTTTTATGGCATATCTTCATCTGTGATTGGCAATATTTTGAAATCTAGTTTCCAGGGGACTACTGCTTCATTTTATACAGTTGCTGGTAAACAGTACGATATAGTATTACAAATTAAGGGAAATGAGAAAAAGTATTTGGAGGATATTTTATTTAGTTACATTCCAACAGTTGGAGGTATTGTTCCTATTGTTGATTTGGTTAAAGTTTCGAATGATGTTGCTCCTAGAATGATAATGAGAGAAAATGGTAGTAGGTTGGTTTCTATTTCTGTTGTTTCCTTTGGTGTGCCTCAGGATAAACTAGTTTCTCAAATAGCAGAGGAAGTCAAAAAGTCAGTTTATATACCACCAGATGTAGTTATATCTTATGGTGGAAGTTTTAGAGATTTACAGGACTCATTGAGAGATCTATTACTAGTCTTCGCTTTGGCATTCTCATTAGTTTATGCAACAATGGTTGTACTCTTTAAATCCTTTAAGGACCCATTCATAATACTCTTTACAATACCTTATGGCGTTCTTTCTGTGTTTATACTTTTCTTCATTTTTAATCTCAAATTTAACATAATTGCTGGTATAGGTATTGTGATGCTCTTGGGTATAGTTGTCAACAATGGTATAGTTATGGTTGATTATATGAATCAGCTGTTAGAACAAGGTTACAAACTTAGAGATGCTGTAGTAGAAGGAGCTAAGAGAAGATTTAGACCAATATTGATGACTTCGCTGACCTCAATAATAGGTGTTTTGCCATTGTCATTAGGTATTGGTTCAGGTTCTGAGTTATTCCAACCTCTTGGACTGACTTTACTTCTTGGACTCTCCGCAGGCACATTCTTTACTCTATTCGTAATACCGGTAGTGTACGAATACTTAAATAGAAAAAGATTTGCGTAATGATTATGTGGCAGGTTATTCCTTGTTTTGAATTGAATTTACGAGCCTTAGGCTTAGCCTAAGGCTGTTTTTATGAAATATTTTCGTTAAGGTAGTTTAAAGTTTACAGATTTTGCTTGTATCTTTAATAATTCACTGGATTATGAAGATAAGGTACGCTCTTTCGTATCCTCTATTTATGGACAAAGGCGGTGGGGTTACACAGGCTTTTGAGGGATTAAATTGGCTAAAAAAGTTAGGGCATCAAGTTGAAGCTCTGGATTGGTATTCAGAGAATATAGATTTTGATGTTTTGTTTTTGTTTGGTTTTACTCACTTTAATCCCGAAGTATTGGCTTTCTTGAAGAGTAAGGGAGTAATAATTGTTTCAGAACCTATATTTGTCAGAGTTAGGAGCTACTTATATTACAAAGTTTCAAAGTTTTTGAGTAATTTTACACGAACAGTATATAAAAACCAATATGAAAATCTACACCTTTGTGATGCTTTGTTCCCAAACTCAAACATCGAGAAGAATGATGTTATTAACTTATACGATATACCAGAAGATAAAATTTTTGTCGCCTATTTAGGTATACCTAGTTATGTATTAGAGGAAGGAGACAAAATTTCTAGAGATCTCTTTTATAATGAATACAAGATCACAGATTTTGTGTTTTGTCCCTCTGCTAGGATATCAGTGCGGAAGAACCAAATAACCCTCGTAAAAGCACTAAAATCAACAGATATAAAATTAGTTCTTACGGGATGTGACGATATTGATGAAAAAATAAAAGATGAGTTTCTTGAGTTAATCAAAGGAGATCCTAATATTATATGTTTACCTCTTTTGGATAAAAAGATGCTTATTTCTGCATACAAAAATGCTAGAGTTGTTGTTTTTCCTTCACTTGCTGAGACTGCTGGGATTGTGGCTATTGAAGGGGGTTATTTTGGGTGCAGGCTAGTTTTAAGTGATATTCCTGTATTTAGAGAATACTTTTTGGATTATCCAATTTATGCGAATAACAAAGACCCCGAAGATATAAGGAAGAAAGTTCTCAAAGCTTTGAGTGAGGATTATGATCCTTCTGCCTTCAGAGAATTCTTACTAAAAAATAGGTCATGGGAAGCGCACACTAAAATTGTAAATTCTGTTTTAGAAAGGCTATATGAAAGCAGAAAGTAAGCCTAAGGTTGAAATACTTCTTGCTACATTTAATGGTGAGAAGTATATAAGCGAGCTACTTGACTCAATTCTTAACCAAACTTATAAGAACATAAAAATAACAATTCATGACGATGGCTCAAGTGACAGGACATTAGAGATTCTTAGGGGTTACTCAAAAAGATATCCTGAAATCATCAATTTAATAGACGATGGAATTTCAACTGGTAGTGCTGTCAGGAATTTTGAGTTTTTGTTAAAAAACTCATCGGAAGAGTATATAATGTTTGCTGACCAGGACGATGTTTGGTTACCTACCAAAGTCGAGCTAACTCTTAATAAAATGCTTGAGCTTGAAGATAAGTACGGTAAAGATACTCCATTACTTGTTTATACAAATGTTAAAGTTGTTGATGAAGATTTGAATGTGATTTCAGAAAATTTTTGGGACTATACGAAAGTCAATGGTAAAAACAAAGCTTTTTCTAGGTGTTTAGAAACTTCAGTAGGTTTGGGATTCACAATGATGATAAATAGAAGGGCTAAGGAATTAGCTTTACCATTTTCACAAAATGCTATAATGCATGACCATTGGGTAAGTTTGGTGGTCAGTGCTTTTGGAGAAATAGAGTACATAGATTCACCTACAGGGCTTTATAGACAGCATTGGGGAAATGTGTCAGGTGCTCAAAAGTTTGATACTAACGATGCGAAAAAGAAAATATTGAGATTCAAAGATGAACTTTCTAGATTCAAAGAAGATCTGAAAGTAAGACAAAATCAAGCAAGAGATTTCTTTGAGATGTATGGTAATTCTCTTCCTGATAACTTAAAGGAAATTATTCTTTTTTATATAAATGTAGAGAAAACAAACAGGTTTGTAAGAATATTTAAAGTGTGGAAGTTTGGATTTCTTTGGTTCAAAAGCCCCTTGAGAAACCTGGGTAAATTGTTTCTGAGGTGGTTCCTCTTATAAACTAGGGAGTAGTATGGAAAAGAAAAAACGATTTCTCACACTTTTTGGTAAGGCTCTTAATGTTGAACTAGTGAAGATGCCAGGGCAGATACCCTTTAAAATGTATCAGAGACACGGATATAAAGCTTCGGTTGTGTTCTACAAGGGATACGATAAGTTTACTTATCACAAAAATGTTCTCAAAGGGTTAAGGTTAATCTTACTGAAAGATGAAGGTAAATTCATGGGATTAGATAAATCTTTACTCAAGTTTCTCTTTAAGTATGGAAAGAAAATAGATGTTCTTCATAGGTTTCATTACTCTCTCCAAACGATGATTTATGTAATTCTTTACAAAATGATTAATCCGAGAGGTATAGCTTATATAACTCTTGATAATGATCTTGGTAGCTTGGAGGTATATCCTCACTCTTTACTTCTCAAACATCCAACAAATTTTATCAGAAATTTCATAGCTTACAATATTATCGAGCCTTTGTTTCTCAAAAAAGTTGATTTGCTTTCAAGTGAGACTAGGCAGGGTACAGAGAGATTAAAGAATCTCTATAAGAAGTATGCTAACAAATTTTTTTACCAGCCGTATGGCATAGATGAAACATTTATTAAAGAAAGGGATATAAGAGTAAAAAATTTTGAGGAAAAAGAAAACATTATATTACATGTTGCTAGAATTGGTGCGCCTCAAAAAAATCAAAGAATGCTTATTGAGGCCATAAGCAAAGTTAATCTAGGTGATTGGAAGGTAATAATTGCAGGACCTTATGAAGAAGCTGATGAATTTCTAAAATTCGTTGACGAATTTTTTAAAAAACATCCATATCTAAAAGAAAAAATAACCTTCTTGGGTAATATAGAAGATAGAGAACAATTATACAACCTCTACAATAGAGCAAAAATATTTGTTATGACCTCTAATTTTGAAAGTTTTGGATTGGTTATGGTGGAAGCAGGATACTTTGGGAATTATGTTTTAACTACCAATGTTATAAGTGCTATGGACATAACGGATAATGAAAGATGTGGTGATGTAGTTCCTATCGGAGATGTCGAAGCGTTTGCTAGAAAGCTTCAGTATGCTATTGACCATCCAGAGTACGTAAAAGAGAAAGCAGAAAGAATGAAGATACATGTAAGGAACAATTTCCTTTGGGAAAAAGTTGTAGACAGATTACAAGAACAGATTGAAATGCTGAAAAAATAATTTCCAAGGTTATTGGTGAAATTCAGATAACCTTCTGTGATTTTTCCCTACTAAGCTAGAACTAATCTCCAAAGA
>JAPYWX010000046.1 GCA_028276145.1 Spirochaetota bacterium | reverse complement strand
TAATCAGTACCGCCGACAATGTCCTGCTTGAAGATGGGTTGTATCTGAACCATGTGGGATTTAAACAACGTTGCACTAATACCTGCCGCTAGTTTAGTTAGGTTGTATCTGAACCATGTGGGATTTAAACAGTCCTTTAATACTTTTTCCTTTAACGCAAGCAAATAGTTGTATCTGAACCATGTGGGATTTAAAAATCCTTTGATGTAAACGAAAATGTTTAGTATATTTTATAATGAATTTTGGCACTTAGAATTTGTAAAATTTTATCTTGATGGGGGGAAGGATGCCAACAAAAGACTATTACGAAATACTCGGCGTACCAAGAAATGCAACTAAGGAAGAAATAAAAAAAGCATACAGGAGGCTTGCTCTAAAATACCATCCAGATAGAAACCCAGGTAACAAAGAAGCCGAAGAGAAATTCAAAGAAATAAACGAAGCTTATGAAGTACTAAGCGATGATGAGAAAAGAAAAATTTACGACCTCTACGGAATAGAAGGACTTAAGGGAGCAACAGCATACAGAAACACAAGAGGATACAGCGGACAAGGATATGGGTACGATTGGAGTGATTTCTCTGAAGGGTTCGGTGGCTTTGGCTTTGACGATGTTTTCGATAGCATATTTGACACATTCTTCGGCACACAAACAAGAAGAAGAACTTCAACAACAAGCAGAACACAAGCCCCATCAAAAGGACAAGATATATACGTAGAATACGAAGTTTCACTAGAAGACATATTCTACGGAAAAGCAAAATCCGTAACAATAGAGAAAGAAGAAGTTTGTAGCGCTTGTAACGGACTGGGAACACTCGGAGGCAAAAAGCCAGATATATGCCCAACATGCAGAGGAGTAGGAACCGTAACAATGCGAGAAGGGTTCTTCTCTTTAACAACAACTTGCCCAACCTGTAAAGGCTCAGGAAGAGTAATAAAAGACTACTGCCGCGAATGCGGTGGCAAAGGAACCGTAAAGAAAAAGAAAACAATTGAATTCAAAATACCAAAAGGTATAGAAGACGGAATGATGATAAGAATAAAAGGCGAAGGAAATGCCGGCAGAAACGGCGGAGAAAACGGAGACCTATTCATAGTAATAAAACAAAAACCTCACTACTTCTACAAGAGAGAAAGACTAGACCTAAAATGCGATATCTCAATACCAGTAACAAAAGCAATACTCGGCAGCGAAGTAGAAATACCATACCTTGACGGGAAAACAATAAAGGTAAAAATACCAGAAGGAACCCAGCCTGGAGATGTCCTAAGAGTCAGAGACTTCGGATTAGAAGACGACAAAGGAAGAAGAGGAGACCTGTATTGCAAAGTGAACGTAAGACTACCAAGAGTACTAAACACAAGACAAAGATTCCTAGTAGAACAACTAGCAAAAGAATTAGGTGAAGAGTAAATATTCCCTACAATGGATGCCAAGCATCCATTCAAAACTAAAACCTTTTACTCAAATTTATTGAATACCTAAGTGGATTATATTCAAATGAAACTCTATCAATCAGTACATTTCTAACTCCAATCTCAAATGAAGGATACCCAACAGGCACCCCCCAATTAGGCCTAGTATTAGGCAAGAAAATTATAGGATACCCACCAAACCAAGCCAAAGACAAATCCAACACATTAAACCCAACAGCCACTAAAGAAACCCTAAAAAACGGCATAAGAAAGTAATAGTACTGAAAAGAAGAAATATTCGTATTAGAAACAGAAGCAACAAACTCACTTTGATTTTGTATACCTAACCAGAAAAACGCTTGTAACTTCAAAACCTTACTGATACCGAGAAGTTCCTGAACGTAATGAAAAGAAGGTTCAAAAAGCAAAAACGAGTACCTACTATCAGGAAAAGATAACCAAAAATCAACACTACCAAAAAAATTATCAAAAAACTTTATATTAGTATCAAACCCCAACAAAACAATGTCATTAGTAAAGTTGTAATTGTTCTTACCTTGAAGAATCCCTACCTTAAATGTGTAGTGCTCGTACTCATACACACCACCAAAAGCCAACCAAACCAAACTGACAAAAACCAAAACCCCAGTTACTACCTTCACACTCACAACAAAAATTTAAACGTTCAAGAAAACCACTATCAAATGCAAATAAAAAAGAAGGGAAAATCATTAATAGTTCGTACTAAACAATAACTACCAGGGAGGCTCCGCCTCCCTGTAAGAATATATTAAAAAGGTTTTGAATAAAACGCTTTCCTTAACTCTTCTTTTGATAAAACTAAACTACCTTCAGGTAGCCCTTCTATAACAAGCTCATCTTTATCTATGACCTCACCAATCACCCTGAACTTCAACCCATAATGCTCAGCTATCATTTTGAGTGTATCCAAAAACTCCTTATCAAAAGAGAATATACCCCTACTAGGTGTCTCCGAGAAGAGAGCAATTGAAGGATAAACCGGCATAACTGATAAATCAATCCTTGCACCTAACTTAGTGTCAATTATACCTTCCACTATCGGAACTATCATTCCCCCTTCCGATATATCCATAGCCGAGGATATTAGCCCATGAGATATGACAAACCTAGCAAATTCCTGAAGCCTCTTCTCAACATCAAACTCAACTATAGGAGGTTTACCGCAAACATCAGAACCGATAATCTTGAGTATCTCAGCCATCCCAAAGTCTTCTTTAGTTTCATTACCAACCAAAGCTATCAAGTCTCCCGGCTTCTTAAAAACTCCATCAACTATTTTGTTGATGTCATGAATTATCCCAACACACCCAACAATAACCGTAGGATAAATCTGTACACCGTCAGTTTCATTATAAAGGGATGCATTTCCTCCAGTAACAGGAACACCTAGCTCTTTACAAGCTTTGGCAAGTCCCTTTATAGCCTGCTGTAACTGATATGAAACATTTGGATCATCAGGTGAACCAAAATTTAGACAATTCGTTATTCCCGCTGGCTCAGCACCAACAAAAGACACATTCCTCGTCACTTCAGCAACAGCTACCATAACACCATTATAAGGTGAAGCGTACATATACCTACCATTGCCATCAATCTTAACAGCTATACCCTTGTTCGTTCCCTTTATCCTAAGAACCGAAGCACCAGCCCTACCAGGACCAACAACCGTATTAGTCTGTACAGACCAATCATATTGCTCATACACCCAAGACTTAGAAGAAATATTAGGCGAAGACAGAAGCTTAAGTATCACATCCCTATAATCTTCAACAATCAAGTTAGGTTTTATATCTCTAAGCTTCTTGACATTTTGGTCCTCTTTAGCAGGCTTAACATAAGTAGGTACCATATCAACAAGGTATTTAAGAGGAACATCAGCAACAACCTCACCACGGTACTTAACAACACATCTTCGAGTATCTGTAACTTTACCAATAACAGCCCAATCAAGCTCCCATTTATCAAGAATCTCTCTAACCTTCTCCAGTTTGCTAGGCTCAACTATAGCTAGCATTCTCTCTTGGGACTCCGAAAGCATTATCTCATAAGGAGTTATATCAGACACTCTGACAGGTACTTTGTCAAGCTCCAGCTCAATTCCAACTCCTCCCTTCGCTGCCATTTCACACGAAGAGCTAGTAAGCCCAGCTGCCCCCATATCCTGTATAGCAACAACCAAACCATTCTCAACAAGCTCTAGAGTAGCCTCAATGAGTTTCTTTTCAACAAAAGGATCAGCTATCTGAATACTTGACCTTGTGTCCTCCTTCTCTGAGGATAACTCAGCCGAAGCAAAAGTTGCACCATGTACGCCATCCCTACCAGTCTTAGAGCCATAGTAAACAACTAAGTTACCTACACCTTTAGCAACAGCCTTAACCAACTTGTCAACCTTAGTAACTCCAACACACATTACATTGACAAGTGGATTATTAGAATATATATCCTCAAAGTAAACTTCACCGGCAACCGTAGGAACACCTATACAGTTACCGTAATCTGATATCCCCTTAACAACACCACTAACTATATGCCTAACCTCAGGCTTAGAAACATCACCAAACCTAAGAGAATCAAGCAAAGCAATAGGTCTAGCACCCATAGCGAGGATATCTCTAACGATTCCACCAACACCAGTAGCAGCACCTTGATAAGGTTCAACTGCACTAGGATGATTATGACTCTCTACCTTAAAAACTATAGCAACATCATCAACTCTAACAACACCAGCATTCTCTCCAGGTCCTTGGTAAATATACTTCCCTTCAGTCGGTAGCTCTTTTATAAGTTTCCTTGTATGCTTGTATCCACAATGCTCACTCCAAAGAGCCCCAAACATCCCAAGCTCAACTTCATTAGGTTCCCTACCCAGATAACTAACGATTAGCCTATACTCATCCTCTGAAAGATTCAAAACCTCTAAATGTTTCTTAACTCTATCACTTATAATGATTTCTTCAAGATTCAAAACAGAGTCAGCCATACAATAAGCCTCTTTTTACAAAATTTTGAATGATACCTACACACTTACTCAAATACCTACAATTCTACTTAAAAAATTTCGTGCTTAAAGCACTTGTGCCTAGGCACTTTTTTATAAGGTTAAGGAAGGATAATGCATCCCTCAGAATTTTAGTGACAAGGTACTTAAAGCACTTTGTGCTTAAAGCACTTGTGCTTAAAGCACTTCTCTTGATATTACAGAGATTGAAGAGAGACGAAGTCTCTCTTCAAATAGCTAGGGCAGGTGGGACTACTCAAAGTAAGGTGCTAAAGACACCTTGTGATTAAATCACTTGTGCCTAAGGCACTTCTTTATTTTGATACTTCAGAGAGCACAGAGAGGCGAAGACTTTCTTTATAAAGTGAAGAGAGGTGTTAAAACCTCTATACAACTAATAGGATGGGAGTGTAGGGCCACTTAAAGTAATGTGTTAAAGCACATTGAAAAAACTCTATCCTATCATTTACAAATACTTTATGAACGAATTAGGATTGATACTGAGGATAATGAATGAAACCCTAATTCAAACTGCTATTTTATCACTACCATTTCTAATTGTTTCACTCTTAGTAGGTCTAATAATAAGTATACTCCAAGCCACAACATCAATACAGGAACAAACATTAACATTCGTTCCCAAATTCATAGCAATAGGGCTACTATTAATATTTCTAGGACCAATACTAATAAGAATATTTACAGACTTCACTTTAAGGCTATTTGATTTGATGGTAACAGGAATAAGATAACATAAAACTTGGAATTCCAAAAAAGACGATACCTCTTCTAAAATATTCTTTTCAACTAAATCCTCTCTTGAGTTTAAAAGGTCTACAGTTTTATATTTATCTTAGAGGTATTGTGAGGTGTATATATGACATTCTCTAAGGATGAGCTTAAAAGAATGATGAAATCTTTAGGGATAGTAGGTGAATCTGAAGCTATAATAGATGTTTTTAAAAGAGTTCTAAGTATAGCTTCTTCTGATTCCATAGTGATGCTACAAGGTGAGAGTGGTGTCGGTAAAGAACTTTTTGCGGAAGCAATACACAAACTAAGCAAAAGAGCAAATGGACCATTCATAAAAATAAACTGTGCAGCAATTCCAGAAACATTACTTGAAAGCGAACTCTTCGGACATGAAAAAGGAGCCTTCACAGGAGCAACAAAAAGGAAATTAGGATTATTCGAACTGGCAAACAAAGGTTCTCTATTCCTTGACGAAATCGGTGAGATACCACTACTCACCCAAGTCAAACTACTACGTGTCATAGAAGAAAAAAAGATAGTACGAGTCGGAGGCACAGAATACATCCCCGTTGACGCTAGACTAATCCTAGCAACTAACAAAGACCTCTTCCAAGAAGTTAAGAAAGGCAACTTTAGAGAAGACCTATTCTTCAGAATAAACGTTGTATCTATATATATACCCCCACTAAGGGAAAGAAGAGAAGACATAATACCACTACTCTACCACTTCGTTGATGTTTTCTCAAAAAGAGAAAACAAAAAAATATTAAAAATAGAAGACGAATACATAGAGTTTCTTATGAACTATCCATTCCCTGGAAATGTTAGAGAACTCTCAAATTTCATAGAAAGAGGTGTTCTACTATCTGAAGACGGAGTACTAAGACTTGAGACTATACACGAATACGCCCTACATGTTCCCTACTCCTTCACTAAAAAAACTACACTACCAACTTACCTAAGTTCTGATTACGAAGATTACATCCCGGAAAAAGAAAAAATACTACACTTTTTAAAAATTTTCAACTTCAACATTAGCAAAGCTGCTGCTGCCCTAGGAATGCACAGAAATACCCTCATGAGGAAAATGAAAAAGTACAATATTCAAAAAAACTTAGTCGGACAACACCGCTACAAGCTCTAAGTGATGTGTCTGTGGAAACATATCAAAAGGTATAACCTTTTCTACCCTATAACCCAAGGAAATGAGTAGTTTCAAATCCCTTATCATTGTTTCATAGTTGCACGAAGAGTATATTATTTTTCTAGGCTTACCTTCTCTTTTGTGTCTCTCACCAATAGAATTTATAACCTTCACCTCAATTCCATTACGAGAGGGGTCAACAATAACAATATCACCAACAGGCATAGTATCTATATAACTCGCAACATCACCCTCAAGTATTTCTACATTCTTTATATTGTTCATAGCTATGTTCTCTTTTGCATTCCTCACAGAAGTCCTACTTATCTCAACACCTATCACCTTTTCAAACAAATCAGAAACAAAAAATGATATGAGCCCAACACCAGCGTATAAGTCCAAGCCCAAAGACTTATCACATTTTGACTTTTTCACCTCCTCCCTTATATGACTAAGCCATATCGGAATCATATAACTGTTTACCTGAAAGAAACTTTCTCTAGATATCTTAAACGAAAATTCCATATCCCCCACCCTGACCTTCTCTATCACATCCCTATCCTCAAACTCCTCAGTCTCTATTTGATTAACAACGACATCCCCCGTGTTAGTACTCCTAACCTTAAATACATGTGGTGGGAAATTCTTTTGCTCTCTTACCCTCTTGAGAGCATAATTTATAAACTCAGACGAAATTTTACACTCATCTATATCTATCAAAATATTTGTGTCCCTTTTCAAGAAACCAATCTTCTTCCTTTTTGGGTCCACTCTAAACATTACGCTGTTTCTATAATTCAACTCCTTCGGTGAAGGAACAACGTCTTCTACGATACTAACATCAAAACCTTCAATTTCTTTTTGAAATTCTTTAAGTAATATTTGTTTCTTAACCTTAAGTTGCTCACGATAAGGCAACATCTGTAAATCACAGCCACCGCACTGCCCAAAATACTTACAAGCAGGCTGAACTCTCAAAGGAGAAGGAGAAACCACCTCAACCACATCACCATAATAGTATGGCTTAGTTGAAAATATCTTAACCTTAACTACTTCATCAGGTATAACATACCTGGTATAAACCTTAGTTCCATCCTCAGTAGTACACTCACAAAGCGCCTCTTTTAAAATCTCTTCAACCTTTACAATAACCTCATCATACTTGTTTAACATCGTATAATTATATATGTTCAAAATACTCTGCTACAAATGATTAACAACCACCTAAAAGATTTCCGCCCCTTACTACAGATTAAAGAGAATTACCCTAAGAAGTGAGTTCAAAAACCAAAGAATTGTGTATTATCCATCCCTTTAAAGTTGGTATCAATTTCCTATCACAAAGTTCAAGAAATCCCTGAGAAATAAAATTGTTGGCTTTAGCTAAAAATATGTTATACCTTTCATCATCAACAAAAGTCCGAACTTGCTCCAAATCTATCCCTTCCGATGTCCTAAGCCCTAGCATCACCAGTTCATCAAAAGCTTCATTACGAGTCAGAAACTCCTCATACCTTACAGGTAACTCTCCCCTAAAGAGCATATCCCTATAAGCATTGATAGACAATACATTCTGATATCTCTTTTCTGAACTATCTCCCCTTCTAACAAACCCACATGCCGAAACACCTATTCCCAAATACTCCTGTCTCCTCCAATACAACAAGTTATGTTTTGATTCATACCCAGGAATAGCATAATTTGAAATCTCATAATGTCTAAAACCCCTAGAAGTCAAATATTCATGAATAGCAATAAACTGTTCTTCAAAAGATGAACCATATTTTATTATCCCTCTGTCAACAAAAAGTTTCAAAGGAGTAAATTCCTCAACCGTTAAGCCATACGCAGACACATGCTTAACTACGTTATACTGCAAAACAACATCAAGAGAATTAATAACATCCTCTAAAGGTACCTGAGGTACATCAAAAATCAAATCAACATTAATATTATCAAATCCAACATTAGCCAAATTTTCCAAAGCAGTACGATTGATTTGAGGTGTGTTTCTTCTAGAAAGCTTTTCTAAAGCTTTCTCGCTCATGCTCTGTATCCCTAGACTAACCCTACTAATGCCCATCTCTTTTATCCTCTTTACGAAATCCAGTGAAACATCCTCAGGATTAGCCTCAATTGTTATCTCTTCGAACTGACTAAAAGGAACATACAAAAAGATTTTATCCAAAATTCTTAATAAATTCTCAACTCCTATGAAAGATGGTGTACCTCCACCGATGTACAAGGTTTTAAAATCTTTATTATTCAAAATTTCCTGAAATCTTAAATCAATCTCAACACAAACCAAATCGGTATATTCCTTAAAAAGCTCCTCTAAAAACCTGTTATTTGTATCAAAAACCGTAAAATCGCAATATATGCACTTCTTACTACAAAACGGTATATGAATGTATATTCCCTTCACCTGCTTAAGTTCCTTCCTTCCAATCAGAAAGGTACTTAATCTGCTCTTCTGTCAAAGAATCTATCTTTATGCCCATACTCTCGAGTTTAAGTTGTGCCACCTTTTTGTCTATCTCCTCTGGTACTGGATAAACCCCAACGCTTAGCTTACCTTTATTATTCACTAAGTACTCGACACTCAAAGCCTGATTTGCAAAGGACATATCCATTACACTTGCTGGGTGTCCCTCAGCATTAGCCAAATTGACAAGTCTACCTTCACCAAGAAGGTATATTTTTTTGCCGTTGATATCGTATTCCGTTACTCCTTTCCTTATTTCTTTCTTGCTTGATGCTAGCTCCTCCAGAGATCTTATATCAATCTCTACATCAAAATGTCCTGAATTAGCAACTATAGCTCCGTCCTTCATACTCAAGAAGTGTTCTTTTGTTATGACATTCTTATCTCCTGTAACAGTTACAAAAATGTCACCTATTTTAGCAGCCTCAGACATTGGCATAACTTCAAAGCCATCCATTACAGCCTCAAGAGCCCTTATAGGGTCAACTTCAGTTACAATAACTCTAGCACCCATTCCCCTAGCTCTAGAAGCTACTCCCTTTCCACACCATCCATAACCAGCAACTACGAAGTATCTACCGGCAATAAGCCTATTGGTTGACCTCATTATACTGTCTATAGTACTCTGACCTGTACCATACCTATTGTCAAACATATGTTTTGTCATAGCATCGTTAACTGCTATTATAGGATAAAGAAGTGCTCCTTCTTTCGCCATTGCTTTTAACCTTATAACACCCGTCGTTGTCTCCTCAGTCCCCCCGATAATATTCTTTATCTTATCTTTCATCTCAGAATGAAGAGTAGAAACCAAGTCAGCACCGTCATCCATTGTTATATTTGGCTCCACCGAGAGAACTTCTCTTATGTGTTTATAATATGTATCTCTATCCTCACCTTTAATCGCAAAAACGGGAATATCAAAATGTTTAACAAGTGAAGCTGCAACATCATCCTGAGTAGAAAGAGGATTGGAGGCACAAAGGTAAACCTGAGCTCCTCCTTCCTTGAGAGTTATCATTAGATTAGCAGTTTCAGTAGTAACATGCAAAGCAGCAGATATCTTTATCCCCCTAAGAGGTTTTTCTTTACCAAACCTCTCCCTTATCATTCTAAGAACCGGCATGTCTCTATATGCCCACATTATTCGGTTTAAACCTTCATCAGCCAAATTTATATTCTTAATGTGATATTCCACAGAATCCTCCTTTTAGAAAAATGATACTAAAACTTTAATTCAAAGTTTTTCAAACTTGGGAAATCCCGATTTTTTAACACCTCTTCGATAAAATAAATATTCTCGCCTAACATCTTAACAGTATCCGAAAGGTGAGACTGTAAAGAAAATACTTCGCTACCTAGAGCTACACCTACCTTCAAATTATCATTGAATTCCTTCATCCCAACAAGTACAAGGTGCTCTAATGTATTAACAAAATCTACAATAACCTGAGTATATTTCAACATATTTACGATTTCTG
>JAPYWX010000056.1 GCA_028276145.1 Spirochaetota bacterium | reverse complement strand
GTAAGCTTTATAACAAGGGTAGTATTGGTTCATGACATTCACAGCTATATTTGGAGATATTTCCTTTAGAACATTAGCCACAGTCTTAGTACCAGCCAAACCGTTAGGCAAAACCAAGTGCCTAACTAAAACACCTCTAAGAGCTACCCCATGTTCATCAACTACCAAATCCCCAACCTGTCTATACATCTCCTTTATAGCTTCTCTAGCAACATCAAAGTAATCCTTGACTCCCGAATATTTTCTGGCGGTTCCATTATCAGCGTACTTGAAGTCAGGCAAATATACATCCACTATCCCATCAAGCAACTTAAGAGATTCCAAACTATCATACGAAGAAGTATTATAAACTATTGGAAGTTTGAACCCTTTTTGCACAGCTATATACAAAGATTCAATTATTTGAGGTACAACATGAGAAGGTGTAACAAGATTCAAATTATGGCACCCTAACCTCTGAACACTCAGAAATATTTGAGCCAATTCTTCAGGTGAAACCTCTTTACCTTCCCCCAACTGACTTATCTCATAATTCTGGCAGTAAACACATCGCATGTTACAATACGAGAAAAAGACCGTCCCCGAACCCCTAAAACCTCTTATTGGCCTCTCCTCCCCTCTATGAGCAAAGTAAGAACTAACAACCGCATACCTCCCTACCCTACAAAATCCTTTCTCATCTCTAAAGCTCTACTTACCCTATCCTCCCATTCCTCATCCCTAAGGTTAAGATAAGAAGGATATAGCCCCATGAAAATAATTATAAAAATTCCCAACTAAAACAAAAAACCTTGTGTCTAAAACACCGAATGCTTTAAGCACTCCACCAAACAATATTTATCCGAAGAGATGCTACCACATCTCTTCACTCTAGAGTTAATAGTATTTAATAAGAAAGCACTATGTAGTACCCATCTTAATTAACAGTAGAGAGTTTCCACCTCTCTAAACTTTATAGATTATGAAAAGAGGTTATTACCCCAAGAGTTTATTACCTCAAATGTTGAATTCTAGGAAAATTTTTTGTATACTTATATACAGTATATATGTATGAGGGGGTATAAGTATGTCAAACAATGTTGTTAAAGTTTACACAACGCCGAGTTGTCCGTATTGTAATATGTTAAAAAACTACTTAAGAGCCAGAGGTATAAAGTTCATTGATTATGATGTTTCTAGAGACCAGGAAAAGGCTATGGAGATGGTGAGGATTTCCGGGCAGATGGGCGTACCCGTAGCAGTTATAAATGGGAAAGTTGTGATAGGATTCAACAAGCCTCTTATAGATAGGCTTTTAGGTCTTAGTTAAACATTAAGGGGGGAATCCCCCCTTTTAAATTTATCCTCTCAGTAATCCAAGAATTGCCTGAGGTCTTGCATTAGCCTGAGCGAGCATAGATATAGAAGCATTGAGTAATATCTGGTTCTTGGTGAAATCACTCATTTCGTTAGCCATATCTGTGTCTCTTATTCTTGATTCAGCTGCTTGCATGTTCTCATAACCTGTCAATAGTGACTTAGCAGCATACATTAACCTATTCTGATAAGCACCCAAATCAGCCCTCTGCTTGTTAACTTTTGTTAGAGCTTTGTCAATCAAACCTATTGCAGCGTTAGCTTTGTCAGGAGTTGACAAAGATATAAACGATGCTGTTAGAGGATTACCAACAGGATTTTTGAGTCCCAAACCTTGCGAATTCATAGTACCGATGTAAATCTGAATTCTTTGGTCCATATTGGCACCGATGTGTAACCACATGCTAGCAGTCACGGTGTTTTCACCTGTGAACTTTGCGAATCTACCAGTAAGCAAGTTTAGACCGTTGAACTGAGCATGAGACGCGATTCTGTCAATTTCAGCTATCAAAGCTGAAACCTCAACTTGGATATAAAGCCTATCTTCATCCGTGTAGATACCGTTAGAAGCCTGAACTGCCAACTCCCTAAGCCTCTGCAAAACTTGCGTTGTTTGTTCAAGGTAACCCTCAGCCACCTGAATAAAGGATATACCATCCTCTGCATTCATCTCAGCTCTTCTTAGACCTCTGATTTGAGCTCTCATCTTTTCAGAAACTGCCAAACCAGCAGCATCATCCCCAGCTTTGTTAATTTTCATTCCAGAAGAAAGTTTCTCAATGTTGCTATCAACATCCCAACCTTTGGTTTTCACCATTCGGTTGGCAAAAATTGAACTAATGTTATGATTGATAATCATACACATCCTCCTTGATGTTTTTTACTAGGCATCCTTGCCTAGCATTCACTAATCATATTCGTATTATTAAAAAAAACCTTTAGTTTTTTAATTACTTCAAAGAACATCCATTAGAATAATCTACATCATCCAAACTTTTGATTAACTTCCTACCACACAAAGGGCAATCAGAATCCTTCTTAACATTGAAAACACTAAAATCTTGGTACAAAGCATCATAAACCAGCAGCTTACCAATAAGTGGCTGTCCTACACCAGTTATCAGCTTTATCGTTTCAACTGCTTGTAGTGAACCAATAACGCCAACAACAGCCCCAAGAACACCAGCTTCCCTACAGGTGACAGTAGGACCAGAAGGTGGCTCACTGTATATACACCTATAACAAGGGTTTTCATCAGAGGGTAAAAACACACTGACCTGCCCTTCAAACCTCAAAACTGCACCATGAACCAAAGGTTTACCAACAAAATAACAAGCATCATTAAGTAAAAACCTCGTAGGGAAATTATCAGTACAATCAACTACAACATCATAATCTTTGATTATATCTAGAACATTTGTCTTATCAAGGTAAGTATCATAAGCTATAACCTCAACATCAGGATTGAGAGCTTTAACCTTCCTCTTGGCAACTTCTACTTTCTTTTCTCCTATACTATAGCTATCATGTAATATCTGCCTTTGAAGGTTAGACAAATCAACAAAATCATTCTCCACTATACCTATAGTACCAACACCAGCAGCAGCAAGGTAATAAATAACGGGTGAGCCAAGCCCCCCAGCCCCTACAATCAAAACTCTTGAGTTAAGTAGCTTTTTCTGCCCTTCAAAGCCAAATTCTTCAATTATTATGTGCCTAGCATATCTCGTAAACTGCTCATTACTCAAATCAAACATAGTCTATAAAAATTAAAAAATAAAAAACACTTTTTCAAGGTAGTACGATTACGAGGTTTCACCTCTCTACACCCTCCAATTAATAAGAGAGTGCTACTTAGCACAAGTGCTACTTAGCACTAGTGCTATTCAGCACATCTCAAAATTTTAAGAGAGGCTAACATATCTCTTAACCCTGATAAAGGAAGTACTTCAAATACAAGTACTATTTACATTAATTGCTAATTAGAACATCAATTTTAGTAACCCCACCCACCCTAGTTATCCGAAGAGATGCTATCGCATCTCTTCACTCTAGTTAAGAATCATTTATAAAAATGGTGCTATTTAGCACTGAGTGCTATTTAGCACAAGTGCTATTAAGCACTTAATTAAAAGTGTGCTAGAAGCACCAAAGCAAATATGAATTTGATTTAATCGCTTTATTTTATTAAACTTAATTATGAACCACAGAGAAGCCGAAGAATTTGAATGCGATGTCTGCAATATAGAGCATCACAACGAACACCACAAAGAAGTAAGTATACCCAAACTTGAGTTATTTAACTCCTTGTCCGCTTTAGCCCTAACACTCCTATACGGAGTGTTTCATAACACTGAAGTGTTTCATAACACCGAAGTGTTTCATAACATTTCTATACATTCAAACCCTCTGCTTGATTACTCAATAATTTTCTTAATATTCACGCTCACTTCTTGGAAGTTGATAATCAATTGGTTTAGAGAATCAAAGTTCAACATATTCAATGAAAATTTTCTTATACTGATAGCAACAATAGGTGGAATAGTGATTCATGAAACATTTGAAGCCTTACTACTCATTTCGCTATTCAGATTAGGTGAATCAATCCAAAACATAGCACTAATAAAATCGCAAGAAAGGATAAGAAGCAGAATATTTGATATATACACTAAGGTAAGAGTAAAAAGCAACGAAGGAGAAGAAAAACTCATTGATGCACACGATGTAAAAGTTAATGATACAATAATAATAATAAAACCAGGTGAAAGGATAATCATAGATGGTGAGGTGGTGGAAGGTGAATCATACATTGATACCTCACAAATAACAGGTGAACCCCTACCAGTACAAGTAAAGAAAGGAGATAAAGTAACATCAGGAAGTGTAAACATTGATGGAACCTTAGAAATAAAAGCATTAGAGACATTTGAAAATTCATACATATACAAGTTAATTGAGACAATAGAATCAACGAAAAACAATTCAAAAACAGAGAGGTTCATCTCCCAAATCTCCAAATACTATACACCAATCGTAATAGGTACTTCTCTGTTAATCGTAATAATTCCAGCTATAGCTGGAACTCAAAACTTGAACAACTGGATATACAAAGCACTAATATTTCTTGTAATAGCTTGCCCATGTGCTATAGTGATAAGTGTACCGCTTGCCTACTTTAGAGCAATAGGTGAACTCTCAAAGGAAGGAATAGTATTCAAAGACACAGCATCGCTAGACAACATCTCAAAAGCAAAAACAATTTTCTTTGACAAAACAGGTACACTAACCGAAGGTAAATTCCAAATATCACACTCTTACACTTCTCAAGGAACTGACAACGAAACAATGCTAAGTATAGCAAACGTTGCAAGTAAAGGCTCAAACCACCCTCTATCCAAAGTAATAAGTTCACTATCCGTAAGGAATGACAACATTAAAGTAAATAAACATCTTGAACTACCAGGCTACGGCGTAGTAGCAATCTCAAACATAGGTAAAATCATAATAGGAAATGATAAGCTATTACACAAAGAAAACATACCTCACGACATATGTAATACAAACTCAACAGTGGTACATGTAGCATTAGACAACAAATACCTTGGTTACATATCTTTTGAAGATAAAATAAGAGAAAACATAAAAGAAGCAATAATCAATCTAAAAAACCAAGGAATAGAAGAAATCTTTATCCTAACAGGTGACACAAAAGAAATAAGCGAAGAGGTAAAAAATTTAGGATTCACAAAAATCTTCACAAATCTATCGCCAGATGAAAAAGCTAAGATAGTCGAGGAGTACAAAAAAGAAAACCCAAGAAAAATATCTATCTTCATAGGAGATGGTATAAACGACGCAATAGCAATGAAAAAAGCAGATATATCAATTTCCTTCGGTAAAGAATTAAGTTATATAACAACATCAGCCTCTGATGTTGTTATAATAAACGATAACATATCAAAAATCATTGACATCTTCCACTACTCAAGAAATGTAAAAAAACTAGTAATAACTAACTCATTAATAGCACTATCAATAAAGATATCTGTTATGGCTCTAGGGTTATTAGGAATAATGGCACTCTGGATAGCCGTACTATCAGATGTAGGAACAGCACTACTCACTATTCTTATTTCACTAACCAAAAAACTAAAATAATTGCCTACCCCTTGAAAGCACTAACTTCAATTTCTATCAAAGCCCCCTTAGGTAAGTTACTAACCTCAACAGTTGTCCTAACAGGCTTATGTTCACCAAAAAACTCTCTATAAACCTCGTTAAATTCTCCAAACTTAGATATATCCCTTATATACACAACAACTTTGAAAATATCAGTTACATCGTAACTCAGTTCATTGAGAACATTTTTAATGTTCGAGAGAATAATTTTCGTCTGCTCCCTAATCGTACCACCTACTATGGTTCCTTCGTTATCAATACTTATCTGCCCGGACAAAAACAAAAATCCATTCGGAAGTAGAACAGCAGTCGAATAATGCCCAACAGGCTTGACACCAGATGAAGGATTCAAAAACTCCATACCTCCCCCAAACATTATTATATAACCTAATATAACTCTCTTTCATTCTAAACAATTCTGCTGAAAAATTTTGTGCTTAATAGCACGTTGTGCTTAATAGCACCTTGTGCTTCATAGCATCCTGTGCTTCATAGCACTTTGTGCTACACAGCACTCTGTGCTTAATAGCACCTTTTTAGTGCTTAATAGCACTTTTTTAATATAGTGTTTAAAGCACTTGTGTTTAAAACACTTGTGTTTAAAACACTTGTGCTTAAAGCACTTGAAGAAGAGTAATACGTAACTTTTTAACCTCCTAATCTTTCGTTTATAATTTACTTATGAACTCAAAGGAAGTTGTAATCCTAAGCGGAAGAGCCAATCCTGAGTTATCAAAAAAGATAGCTGATTACTTAGGGCTAGAACTAGGCAAAGTAACAATAACAGAATTTGCTGACGGTGAGACATTCGTTAAGGTAGAAGAGAGTATAAGGGGTAGCGATGTCTTCATAATACAGCCCACCTGTCACCCAGCAAACGATAACCTAATGGAACTTCTTATACTTATAGATGCAGTCAAAAGAGCTTCAGCAGACAGGATAACAGCTGTTATACCTTATTTTGGTTATGCCAGGCAGGATAGAAAAGCAGAACCAAGGGTACCAATAACCGCAAAACTCGTAGCCAACCTCATAACGGTAGCAGGAGCCAGCAGAGTGTTAACCATGGACTTACACGCTGACCAAATTCAAGGCTTTTTTGATATTCCAGTAGACCATCTCTATGCTTTCCCTGTCTTTATCGATTACCTAAAGCAAACTTACGGAGATTTAAAAGATTTCGTAGTCGTATCTCCTGACACAGGGGGAGTGAAAAGAGCCAGATACCTAGCTTCATTCTTAGATTTGAACATAGCGATAATTGACAAAAGAAGAGTGGCTTATAATGTTGCAGAAGTAATGAACTTAGTCGGAGAAGTCAAAGGAATGAATGCTGTGATAATTGATGATATAATAGACACAGGCGGAACAGTAGCAAAAGCCGCAAGGAAGCTAAAAGAAGAAGGTGCTAAGAGAGTAATAATAATGGCAACTCACCCAGTACTCTCAGGAAATGCAAAAGAGAGGCTCTCCGATGATGCAATTGACGAAGTAATCGTAACAGATACAATACCAATACCTAAAGAAAAAATGCTAGACAAAATCAAAGTTCTCAGTGTCTACAAACTCTTCGCAGAAGCAATATCAAGAATACACACAAACAGTTCAGTAAGTTCCTTATTCGTAAAAAAATAATTACTTAGCATTCCTAACTGGTGAAGGTAAAAACACTGTAAAAGTTGTTCCTTCGCCTTCTTTGCTATCAAACGAAATGAATCCTTTGTGGTCGTTTATTATTTTCTGGCATATTGACAACCCTAACCCCGTACCCTCAGCCTTAGTAGTGAAAAATGGGTCAAAAATCCTGTTTCTTATATTATTCGGTATTCCAACACCATTATCTTTTATATAAACACCTTCAAAGTTCTTACCTTTGTAAACACTTATATACCCTATTTCTATTCTACCATTATTGTGATTTATAGCCTGTATGGAGTTAAGAATCAGGTTAGTGAAAACTTGTAATAGCAAATCATAATTACCTATCACCACTATCGGCTCAGAGATATTGTTTATAACTGTTATATTCTTCTTAACTATTTGGTAGCGAAGAATATCGAGAGTTGAGGATATAACTTTTGAAAGGTCAACTTCAGACATATCATAGTTCACTGGCTTAGCAAACTTCATAAAGTTATTGAGAAGATTAATTATCCTACCAGCTTCAAGAGATGCTATAGATGTGAATTTTTCTATAAAATCAAGGTCATCTTTCCTTGTTTTCAAAAGCTCTATAAAACCAAAAAGAGAAGTCAAAGGATTCCTTATCTCATGAGCCACCCCAGTAACAATTTCTGACATCATGTTTAACTTTTCTGAGATTATATAATTGTTAAGTAACTCCTTCTTGTATGTTATATCGTCTATCACCCACAAAGTACCCTCTACATTACCCAATTCATCATACATCGTAGATACATTAACTTCATAAAACTTCCCCTCATACTCAATTTCTACACTTCCCACCTCAGTTTTATTATTCAACTCAAATCTCTCCATCAATCCACTAACCAAACTCTTTAGTTCAGGCTTGTTTATGTAAGTCACTACTCCATCAGGAGTAGTTATCAAAACAAGCTTATCTATGCTAGAGAGTATCTTCGTATTGAACTGATTTAAGAAAAACAACTCCTTGTACATTATGTAGTTTTTAATTGTTACCTTTGCAGGTCTTGTAATACTATTTAGAATTGCTATATCCTTTTCAGAGAAAGGAACATAACTCACCCCTAATTTCTTATTTATGAGAACTACGAACCCCAAAATTTCATCATCCAGTACCAAAGGATAGAAAAGAAGAGACAGCACCTTCTTATTGAACTTCCTCTCTATCTTATTCAAAAATTTTTCATCAGGAATAACACTAAATTTTGTTACACCATGCTCAGCTTTCAACTCTTCTATGACTGCACTTACTAAACTTTCCTCAACACCAAGATAAAAATCACCTATCTTCTTGAGTTCATTATCAACTATTACTATTCCGCCTACCTCCGCATTCATCTCAACTATTATTTCGCTTAATATATACGCCAATAACCTATCCCTATTGACAGTAGTATAGGTAGCATTATAGAAGTTTATTATCTTCTCGTACTCATCTAACTTATCCCTTATCTTACCTAAAGTAGACATAAACTCAAACACCGACTTTACATACATTGCTATAAGTTTAAACAGAGCAACATACTTTAGGT
>JAPYWX010000180.1 GCA_028276145.1 Spirochaetota bacterium | reverse complement strand
AAAGGTATTCAATAGCAGATATTTCGGTAAGTGGCAAAGTGTACTCTTCACCCAAAATATCCCCTCTTTCAGAAACCACAGCTAGCCTATCACCATCAGGATCAAGCGCAAACCCAACATCACAACCATTATCAACAACAACTTTTGAAAGCCCCTCTAAAGCATTACCTACAGGCTCAGTAGGCCTACTAGGAAAATCATCCTCATCAACATTTATCGGCACAACCTCACACCCAAGATACTCAAGGAATTTTATTCCCAACCTAGCCCCAGCTCCATTAACAGGATCAAACCCAACTTTAAACCTTTTTTCTCTTATAGCTTCAACATCTATTACTCCTTTAACTCTTTCAATGAACAAGTCCAAAATGTTTGTATAATCTACTCTTTTACCTACTTCAAACCATTTGGAAACCTTCGGTTTCCTTGAATTAATAATACTTTCAATTGACTTAACAACTTCCTCATTAATGAACTTACCACCTCTATCAACGAACTTCAAAGCGTTCCACTCAGGTGGGTTATGGCTAGCAGTAACAACAATACCACCCACTGCATTTAGCTCTCTTACGGCAAAAAGAGTTAAAGGTGTAGTACACACACCTAAATCAAAAACTTCATACCCATAAGCTCTAAAAATGCTAGAAACAAAATCAAGAATGAGAGGGCTCGTTTTTCTAGTATCCCTACCAATAACTACTTTCTTAGTTAAATCAGAGAACTCACTAAGGTAAGAGATAAAAGATTCAGTGTAGAAGGTGACAACCTCCAAGTCAAGGCCATCACCCCATACACCTCTTAAACCTGAAACAGTGAACTTTAAAGGCATATACTAGTATATAGGAGTACCCTCTGTTTTAGTTAACTTTCTGTATTCCTCAAGTATGAACTTTGTTATTTTTCCTGGCTCACCGTTACCTATTATTCTCTTGTCCACACTAGTGACAGGCACAACCTCAGCACCAGTACCAGTAAGGAATATCTCATCAGCAATATACAAATCTATCTTTGGGAAAAGTCTCTCCTCAACAGGTATACCATGCTTCTTAGCAATTTCTATAACAGTCTTCCTTGTTATACCTTCAAGTATACCTGCCTCTCTAGGAGGGGTAATAAGCACACCTTTTCTAACTATGAAGATGTTATCACCGGTACATTCTGAAACAAAGCCACTCTCATTGAGCATAACAGCTTCAGGAACACCAGCATTAGCAGCCTCTATCTTTGCTAAAATGCTATTCAAGTAGTTCAAACTCTTAATCACAGGTGGCAAAGCATTAAGTGAAGACCTAACAGTAGAAGCAACAATTACCGGCATGCCCTTTTCATAAATCTCTTGTGGATACATAACAAGCTTATCAACTATAACAACAAACGAAGCTTTCTTTGCTAAAAAAGGATTTAACCCCAAATCACCAATTCCCCTAGACAAAACAGGCCTTATGTAAGCATCTTTTACATTGTTAATTCTACAAGTCTCCATAATTATTCTCTTAATCTCTTCCTTAGCATAAGGAGGCTCTAGCATTATAGCTCTAGCACCCTCAAAAAGCCTATCAACATGTTCATCCAACTTGAAAATCTTACCATCGTAAGCCCTTATACCCTCAAAAACACCATCACCATAAAGAAAACCTTTATCAAAAACACTTATTTTCGCATCTTCCTTATCATAAAATTCACCATTAATGAAGACCTTAGAACTCATAAAAATCCTCCAAGTTTATATTTATTTTCATTGAAAAAAGTTAGATTATTCAAATTCTAAAGACTTGAAAAGAAACAAAAAGCACACAAACCCGAAAAGCAAAACAAAAGCAAAAGCAAGTATCACTGAAATCAGCAAACTCCCGAAAATCAAGAGAGAAAACAAATAAGACACAACTATCAATACTCTACTCAAACTTTTTAAAGAATTTGTCACTTCTCTAGAAAAGTCAATGGTCAACAATGGTAAAAACAAATTCTCACCAACGGTAAAAACAGCACTATTCATACTCTTGGAAACATTTGGCAAAGCACTTATTTCAATCCTACCGTAAGGCGAATCATAAAAAGCGAAAACAGAGGTATCATGTTCCTTCTTCACAAAAAGAGGGAAAAACTTCATAAGGAAATCGTCTGAAACTTTGCAAAAAACACTAAATTTTTCTAGGTAAAACCTCATTTCATCTGGTGTTAATCCTTCCATTTCTTTGACATCAACACTTGCCAAACTCTCAAAATCAACATAAACCAAATCAAAAAATCTTTTTAACTCCTTCCTAGAAAGAGAACTAGTAAAGTAAACCTTAGCAAAAACTTCCAACTTCTTCATCAAATTCCCAAAATCCATTTTCATACCTTCAAACAAAACAACACTTATTAAATCAATCTCATTGCCCTCAACCTTGAGTATAACTATCCCTTCCTCACTATCATACCTAAGCCCCGGAATATCACCAAATTCAGCAAAGTACCCCCTCAAAGGTATAGACTCCAACCTAAATTTCCTACCTTCATAGCCCACCTCAACAAAAGAACGACTCTCAAGAGGATTTTCAAATATACCATAATCAATAATGCTAAAAACTTTATTCAAATACTCATCAGGAATCAAAGACTTTAAGAAGTTAATACAACTCATCAAATAAACTTTATTACCTAATCCCCTTTGTTTAGAATGAATCACACTAATTAAAAAGTATGTGTAAACCAAATATTCGTAAGGAATGCCTCCTAAGTCATTAAAATTCTCAAAACTCAAGTAAAACGATTCTTTAGGTATAAAAATTCTTACTCTGGTGCTCTCAAAAGAAGACTGCTTCAAGTTCACAAATACCCTACTAACCTTAGAAAGGCGAAAAAGCAAAAAAGGACTACCAATAATA
>JAPYWX010000067.1 GCA_028276145.1 Spirochaetota bacterium | reverse complement strand
TAACCCCTTTGCTAACCAAATAATTCATAAATTCAAAAGTTTTTAATAACACCAATTTCCCCATCACCGAAGGTGATGATAAAATCAAAGAAACGAAAAACACTCCCAAAGCTAAGACAATTTTCTTAGAAATTAAGAAAGCAATTAAAGAAAAAATGAGTGAAAAGAAAAGCCAAATAAGAATATAAAGAATCTTCTTTTTCCCTCTTAAAAGAATCCCCTCAACTCTACTTAATCCCTCAGTTTCTCTAGGAACATTAAAAACAATTCCTTTACCACTTCCCCTAACAACAACAGAGTTTTTGAAAACTATATTTCCCAATTCATAAAGCTTAAATTCTTTACCGGATAAAGTGCCAGCATGCTTATTAACCTTCTCACCCTCACCAAAAACAAGAGTTTCATCAACAACAAGATTTCTTGATTCTAAAAGCCTAACATCAAAAGGTACCTTCATCCCCTCTTCAATCAAAATGATATCTCCTACAGAAATTTTACTCCTAGGAACAAACAAAATTTTCCCATCTTTGATAACCTTAAAAACAGGCTCAGTCAAATTAGAAAATGAACTCCTAAAACGAAACAATTTTTTTAAAATAAATATGTAAAAAACTAATGAAAAACAAAAAAATACAACAAAAAACAAACCTAAAACATAGTCACCGAAATAAAAAGAAACACCCCCTATAGCCAAAACAGAAAGCAACAGAGCAAAAAACGCATCAAGGTACCTAAGCATTCTTCTAAAAAATCCTTTCTTTAACTTTGCCTCTAAGCCCTTCTTCTTTAATCCAGAAACATAATCAAAAAGTTCTTGCCCTCTAAGTCTAGAAATAGTGAAATAATCAAAACCAGGCATCCCAAAACCTCAGTTTCTTAATTTCGGATAGAATCAGATTGAAATTACAGTTTAACTAACTTTTTGTCATTCGGTACAACCATCTTATCACCAACTATGAAAGACAACTTACATCTAAAGAACTTACCATCGTCATCAAAAACAGGACTACCTATCCTTTGCCCCTTTGCAACTTTCTGGCCATTTTCTACATAAACATCCCTAAGCAACCCATAAACCCCATAAAAACCATCACCATGCTTAACAATCACAGTCCTACCAAAAACCCCAAAGGTTCCAACAAATATCACAACACCATCATACAGAGAATTCACAAACTCAGGCTTACTTAAATATACATCAATAAACCTATCGTATTTATTTTCAACAGAAACAACACTACTAAAAGGCAGAGAAAAACTAGGTATAAAAGCAACCTTCTTTACATTCTCACTACTAGTATTATTCTTAGTAGTATTCTTAGCAACAACACCATTGTTATAATCGACCAAAATAATCATTCCCTCCCTTAACAACGAGTTTTTACTCAAACCGTTAATTTTTGCCAGGTGCTCAACAGAAACATCAAGCTTACGAGCAATACTATAAAGCGTATCTCCTCTCTTGACAACATAAACTTTTCTACTATATTTCTTTTTCGTATCAAGTGCCTTATCAGTACCGAAATCTGACTTTTTAACAGGAATCCTGATTATTTGCCCATCCTTTATGTTAAAGTCAGAAATATTATTCAAAGAAAGAATTTCTTCAATAGTAGAATTATACTTCTTAGCCAAACTAAACAGTGTATCACCTTTCTTAACTTTGTACTTAACAAGAGTTCTATTCGGTATCTTGATAACCTGCCCAGCCTTTAGCTCAGTAATCCCATTAATTTTCTGTATCTCCCAAATCTCAACATTGAACCTCTTGGATAAACTGTAAAATGTATCACCTTTACTAACTTGGTAAGTTATAAAGTCCTGAGCAGAATAAGCCACAAATGACAAAACAAAAAAAACAAAAATTATTATTTTTGCCTTTATAAAACGGAAATACCTAAAAAGCACTTTAATATTATTTCGGAAACGGAAACATCTTTATAAAACCTTCTTAACGACTATATAGGTGTTATCCTTGGTTGTAAAGCGAAGCTTTACAATAATAAAATGGACGGGCAGTGGGACTACTAAAAGTAATGTACTTAATAGCACGTTGTACTTAGTAGCACATTGTGCTTAGTAGCACTTTCTAATTGGAGAGTTAAGAGAGGCAAAGCCTCTCTTAAAGTTTTCTATTTCTTACTCTTTTCAAAGAGATATTTGTACTCACCATACCCTTCTTCTTCTAGCTTCTCGTAAGGTATAAACCTTAGAGCTGCTGAGTTTACACAATACCTAAGCCCCGTAGGCTCAGGACCATCATCAAAAACATGTCCCAGATGAGAATCACCATGTTTGCTTCGTATCTCAACTCTTACCATACCATGGCTATAATCTAACCTATAAACTATGTTATCCTCTTCTAGAGGCTTGTAGAAGCTCGGCCAACCGGTACCAGAATCAAACTTATGTATAGAAGCGAACAATGGCTCACCAGAAACCACATCAACATATATCCCTTCTTCATGATTATTGTAATACTCATTTCTAAAAGGTGGCTCAGTACATGACTCCTTGACAACTTTATATTGAAGTTCCGACAATTTACTAAAATCAGCTTTCAGATACTTAGGATTTAGTTTCTTTTTAGGCAGATTGAGAATATTCTGTTCCTTCCAATACTTTTCTATAAATTTTTTCCTACCAGACATCTCCTTGTAGAAACAATACCTAATAGGATTAGTTTTATAGAAATTAACATGATAATCCTCAGCAGGATAGAAATTCTTGAACGGTAGAACATCAACACATATCTTCTTGCCGAATATTCCAGACTTCTCAATAATGTCTATTACCTTATAAGCTAAATCTCTCTGGTTCTCATCATGATAAAATATAGCAGTCTTGTATTGTTCACCAATATCGCTAAATTGCCCTTCAGGATTAGTTGGGTCAATGTTAGTAAAGAAAACACCTAAAAGTTCTTCATAAGATACAACATCCTCATCATACCTAACTTGTACCGCTTCCCTATGCCCAGTATTGCCATAACAAACTTCTTCATAAGTAGGAAACTCAACAAAACCACCAGAATACCCCGGTGTAACACTTAAAACCCCTTCATATTGGCTAAAAGCCTCCTCCATACACCAAAAACATCCACCCGCAAAAGTTGCTATCTTCTCTTTCATACTTAAAAGATTACTAAATTATTTCCCAAAAATCCAGAGTCCCTAGCACCTATAAGCACTAAGTGCTTATTACACTTTATTTAATTGAAATGCCTAAGCAAGTTTTTCTTCATTGCACCTTGCACTAATTAGTGCTATTCAAGCTAACAGGTGAGACTACTGAAAGTAATTTATAGCGCATTTTTAATCAAATGCTCAAGCACTGTGTGGGCTTAACAGCAATTTCTTAAAAAAATATAGTGTGTTAGGATACGAAGCATACCAACAAAAAAACAAAGGTAGTTGAGAAGGTGCTTAATAGCACCTTCTCAATCAAGTATTTGAAGCACATAATTCTAATTTAGAACTTCTTCTTTATAAGTTTAAGGGAGGCATAGCCTCCTCCATTAAACTAGTAAAAAAATCATTCAATCAACTAAAATTTCGTTTCAATATCTTTACTTAAAGGGGTATGGGTATATGGAGGTAAGAGATATAATTCTAGGCGTCCTTAGTTTCATACCATTCCTAATATTAGCTTTCGGGATACTACGAACAAACATAAAAATGCACTGGATAACTCTAGGTACAGTACCAATAGTAATATTTCTTTCCTTATTTTGGAGCCAAGATATAAAAATCTTTGGTATCTCAATAATTGAAGCCATAATCATATCAATAATTCCAATAATATGGGTTGTTTTTGCAGCAGTATTCACATATTTCATAAGCATAAAAACAGGAGCAATTGAGGTAATAAAAAGATTTCTCGTTTCTGTAACACCAGATAAGAATGTCCAAGCTGTAATAATAGCATTTGGATTTGGCGGATTTTTGGAGAGTGTGGCAGGATTCGGAACAGCCGTAGCAATACCAACAGGAATATTGGTTTCCCTAGGACTGAACCCCATAAAGGCAGCAATAATATCGTTAGTTGCTAACTCAGTACCTGTTGCATTCGGAGCATTGGGATTACCTGTAATAGTTTTAAGTAATCTAACTTCTGAACCTCTAATGATTTTAACAAAGTATGTAGTAATCCAGCTTATACCATTCTCACTGATAATACCACTAGCAATAGCCATAATATCCAATGAAGGCTTCAAGGGAATAAAAGCTTCTATTCCTGACTCAATCATAATAGGCGCTTCTTTCACACTAATTCAAACAATCGTAGGACTATTTGTAGGGCCTGAACTTGTAGCCGTATTAGGAAGCTTAGGAGCCATAACAACAATAGTATTGATAAAGTACGCAAAAAACAAATCAATGGACTTCTCAGGACTATTAAGTGCAACATCAAACTACATAATACTCTTTGCTCTCATAATATTAACAAGAGTCTTCAACTTTGAATTTCTTAAAGAATATCCATTTACAATAAAGCTTGTGCTAGGTGAAGAACATTTCGTTAAAATTGATTGGCTAACAACGCCAGGTACATTACTACTGTTAGCCTCAATAATAGGAGCTAAAATACAAGGTGCAAAAATGAAAGAAATACTTTCTACACTATTCACAACAGCAGATAAACTAAAGTGGAGTGCTCTAACAATACTGAGTATAGTAACAATAGCTAAGATAATGGGTAACACAGGAATGATAACAAGTGCAGCATTGATAATTGCTCTCCTATCCGGAAAAGCATATCCCTTCTTCTCACCACTCGTTGGTGCACTCGGAACATTCATCACAGGAAGTGACACAAGTTCTAACATACTGTTAGGTAATCTACAAAAAGAAACTGCTAGGAAGGTCGGACTCGATGTACCTTGGATAGTAGCATCAAACACCTCTGGAGCAACAGCAGGTAAAATGATTTCACCGCAAAACATAGCCGTAGCATCTTCAGCTGTAAACTTAGGCGGGAATGAGAAAGAAATACTAAAAATAACTCTACCTATCTGTATATCTTACGCACTCATACTAGGTGTATACGTCGCAATAGTAAGTTATCTAATCTAAACTACCAGGGGATTCTCTCTTTCATAGCAAATACATTTAATTCAACTATCCTAGGAAGTTAAAAGAGGCTAAGCCTCTAGCAGTTTTACTTAAATATTGAAGAGAGACGAAGTCTCTCTTAAACATTTAGAGAATCACTCCCACTCTATAGTAGCAGGTGGCTTTGATGTAATATCGTAAACAACTCTTGTCACTCCAGGAACCTCTCTAACAATTCTGTTCGCAACACGATTCAAAAATTCATGTGGCAACCTAGCCCAATCCGCTGTCATACCATCGACACTAGTCACAGCTCTAATAGCAATCACATTTCCGTAGCTTCTTTCATCACCCATGACACCTACAGCCTTATCAGACAGAAGTACAGCAAAAGCCTGCCAAACCTCTTCATACAGGTTATCATTCCTTAGTTCCTCAATGAATATGTAATCTGCTTTACGTAAAATATCAAGTTTTTCTTTTGTCACTTCTCCCATTATCCTAACAGCCAATCCCGGACCAGGAAACGGATGCCTGTTTATTATCCTCTCAGGAACCCCTAAAACTCTCCCGAGAGCCCTAACCTCATCCTTAAAAAGGAACCTAAAAGGCTCTAAAATCTTACCTTCTTTCTCTAGTTTCCTTATCTCTGCTACTCTGTTATGATGCGTTTTTATAGTAGCAGAAGGACCTTTAACCGAAGATGTTTCTATAACATCAGGGTAAAGCGTACCCTGTGCCAAAATTTCTATATCCCCAGCCTCTCTAAAGAAAACTTCTATAAACTTCTTACCAATGATTTTTCTTTTTTCCTCCGGATCCTTCACACCCTTCAAGGCAAAGAGAAACTCATCAGAAGCATCAACATACTTAACCTCTATACCCAACGACCTAAAGTTTTCTATAACTTCATTTTCTTCGTTCAACCTAAGTAAACCCGTATTGACAAATATAGGTAGAAGCTGAGTACCCAAAATTTTACTTAGATACACAGCCATAACAGTAGAATCAACACCACCACTAACAGCCATCACGACCCTTTTGTTCCCAACTTTCTTTTTTATAATCTCCTCCTCTTCCTTCATAAACCTCTCTAGTGACCAACCTTTAGTAGCATTACAAACACCGAAAACAAAGTTAGACAAAATCTCTTTACCGTACTGCGTATGGTATACCTCCGGATGAAACTGAACAAGGTAAATTCTTTCATTAGTATTTTCTAGGCTTGCTATTATGCCATTTTCAGTGACTGATGTTACTCTAAAATTACTCGGTGGAATAACAACGGAGTCCCCATGACTCATCCAAACTACAATTTCCCTAGGAACACCCTTAAATAGAATGGAATCTTCAATAATTCTCAATCCTGTATACCCATACTCTCTGAAAAGAGACTTTTCAAGTTTACCACCATTCAAGTACGACAAAAGTTGCATTCCATAGCATATCCCAAGAATTGGGACATCAAACAATTTAACAAAATCCAAGCTGACCTTTGGTGAATCTTCATCAAGAACACTAGCAGGACCACCAGAAAAAACAATTCCCTCAACCTTTTCTTTAGAGCTATTCAAAAGTTCTTCCTTTGATATAGAATAGGGAAATATCTCAGCATAAACCCCAAGTTCTCTTATTCTCCTAGCTATAAGCTGAGTGTACTGAGAGCCAAAATCAATTATCGCTATCATTTACTAATTATGAAGAAGAAACCCTTCATTTTACCATATAAAGAGAGACTGTTGGGAAAAACCTTGTGTTTAAGAGTAGCATTCTAATTAGTTTTAGTAATTTTAGCTTAAGTTTTTCTAGCAAGTAGAGAGGGTGTAAACCTATCCTATTGTTTTAGAAAGTTTTAGGGAAACACATTTAATATACTCACATGAAGGTTTGTTATTTCGGGTCTGGGAACTTTTCAAAGATGGTTCTAGAAAATATTCTTAAATCAGGTGGTAATTTTTCTATAGATTTGGTTGTCACGAAATCTGACAAAGAGAAAGGTAGAGGTAAGAATTTGTTACCTACGCCGGTAAAGGAATTAGCACTTCTACACGGTATTGATGTATGCGACAGAGAGGATATAAAATCTCCTGATTTTGCTGACTTCTTGGCACAGAAAAAATTTGACATATTCGTTGTTTGTGATTATGGTAAGATAATCCCTAAGAGTGTTTTTTCTATACCACCTCTCGGTAGTTTGGGGGTTCATCCCTCGTTACTTCCTAAGTATAGAGGTCCTTCTCCTATTCACGCCGCTATACTTAGCGGCGACAAAAAAACAGGCACTACCCTGTTTTTCCTAAACGAAAACATGGATGCTGGTGATATCGTCCTACAAAAAGAAATTGACATATCAGAAGACGATGACTATATCTCTCTTTCTGAGAAGCTAGCAATTCTATCATCCCAATGTGTTATTGAATTTCTTTCTTCCCCTAATTCCTTTGTTCCTAAGCCTCAAGACCATTCAAGTGCAACTTTCACAAAAATGGTCACCAAAGAAGACGGAAGAATAGATTGGCAAGACAGTGCTCTAAATATATCAAGAAAAGTTAGAGCATACATAGCCTGGCCCAAAGCATGGTGTACCTTCAGAGGGAAAAATATTAAGGTTCTCAAAGTTAAGGCTCAAAATAGCCACATTAGTGGCAAACCTGGGGAAGTTATTAAAATTGACAATGAAGGAATTCATGTCATAACAGGTGACGGAATTATCGTTCTGGTTGAGCTTCATCCTGAGAATTCCAAAGTCATG
>JAPYWX010000045.1 GCA_028276145.1 Spirochaetota bacterium | reverse complement strand
GGCTTTGGATTAGAATTAGGATTCTTAATGTTGATTAGCGTTATTGATTTTGGCCAAAAAGAGGTAGACCTTAATAATGTTACAGTTAAAAAAGGGGGAATGGAAGCAAATATTAGCAATGTCACAGTTAAAGTGAAGAATTCAATGGATATAGGACTGAAAGTTAGTTACTTTTATGTTTTCCAAGTTAACGACCCTTCAGTCGCAGGCGAACCCCAATACAGCGGACATAATATTTTTGCTTCTCTCTTTATAGGCTTTGGTGGTGAATCTAGCAGTTATCAAAAAAATTGATTAATTATGAATTTAGGGATGCTCGGCATCGGGGATGCCAAGCATCCCCTTACCTTATGCAAATTTAAACAAAGTTTAGATCTTTAGGCAGAGCATTAAAGTTTGAGAAAAATCCCTATAATTCATTAACATAATAAACTCCTATGGATTACAAAAGTTATTTATCCAAGCTTAAAGTTTTATCTTTGGCAGAGTCTCAGGACAAAGGTTTTTCAGAGGATGAATTAAACGGTATAGCACGTAAGCTTTATGATGAGTACACTACTTTAGGCTACATAAGAGAAACCCCATCGAAGATGGTAGAGTTACCTACTTACTCTTTCATCCTATTTTTGGAAATGCTAGCCAGCCATAAGGGTTGGAATATAGAATCACCAGTACAAAACAAAAATAACACAAGTTGGATTACGAAGTCTTCTATATCCTTCATGAATGTTAGAGCCGTCGGGAGCAAAGACAGGAAACATGGTGACTTCGTAAACGCTACAAAAGTCTTACCTTGTTTTAGGGTTGAGGCTATACATCTGTCACCTTTCTTTGACCATGCTTTAGGTGTACTCTACGCCCCCGAGGATTTAAGCACAATATCAGATGACTTTGTCAATGAATACTATTCAATAGCACTTTCACCAAAAGACCAATTGAAGTTTTTTATCAAGACATGTCATCTACTTGGTAAGGTTGTAGGGTTCGATTTACTTTCTAATACTGCGCAGTTTTCAAGGATTGCTTTGACTTATCCTGAATATTTTAGATGGCTAAAGTTTGAGAAAGTTAATGGAGAAGTGAGGTTAGCTGATGGCAAAACACAAGAAGAGCAGTTAAAGCCAGAATACCAAAAGAAAATACACGAACAGGTTAGACAGATAGTAAAGAGTGTACTTAAAAAGTATGGCTTAAAATCTCTTTTGGATAGTAGGACCGAAACAATAAGAACTGCACACCTTGAGATTATACACAACATGATTGAAAATTTTATATGGACTATACCATCACACACTTGGAATGGTGTAGGACTACCGGAATTCTCTCATTATGTTGCTGATAAAAATTATCCCGAATTTAGGTACATAAATATGAAGGGGGAGGACCACAGAGACCACGCCTTCGGTATGCTCACACCCTACAAATTCTACGATAACTTGCCCATAAACTCATTCCCGAAGGATGATAACCTGCCTATACTTGATAGAAAGGTTTTGAGGTTCTTTTCTTCAATATTCCTCAATATCCGTAAGGAGTATGAATTTGATTTCATTAGGTGGGACTACACGGACCATGTTTTTGATTCAGTTTACAAAAACAATCCTAACATTCCTGTATCTGATAGAATTACCCCTTTTGTCATAAAAAAGACAATTCAGAGAGTTCAGAAAAAATATCTGAATGTTGGTATGTTCTTTGAGAGAATGGGCACGGATATAAAGAATTACTACAAGGTCTTTGCTGATGTGCTCTTGGGTGATGATATATGGTTTGACTTGAGTAAGAAGTATGTTTTGAAGACTTTAAAGCTCTCTAAGTATATTCAGAAGTTTAATTCAAAGAGAAATAGGAAGATAACAGTAGCTTACGCTATTGATACACATGATACAGGTAATCCTCTAATTAATAGAACTCCGCTAATTAGGGAAGGTGAAGAAGGTGTTATACTCAGAATGTTTTTATCGAGGTTCGGTAGTGCCGGCGATGGGTTTAGACCCAAATATGAGTGTATAGGAACACAGGACGGTAGTTTGGGACTTTTTGAAGCTAATATATCAACCAAAATTTTGGATTGGGCAGATAACAGAAGAATTAACAATGCTTACCACAACATAGAGGATGTTTTTGAATCAAATAAAAATTTGATTCTTAATGGTACAATTGAATTTATAAAAAGTAAAGGTAAGGTTGTTTATTGGAAAATTTCAGATAGTAGAGAATCAATAGTTTGTGTTGTCAACACAAGTAAAAGAAAGATATATTTCAGACTACCTGACGAATTAAAGAACTTTAATAGGGCTATTAATCCGTTTACGAAAGTTGAGTCTGAAATTACCGATATAATGGAAATTGGGAAATTCGGGGCTTTTATTTTGAGGTAAACATAATCGAAGTGATTTTGGTTATTAAATTATAATCCTTGAGAATGTTCCGCCAGCATTTTGTATTATGATACCTTTTATTTCTAGTGATAGTAGTATAGGATAAAGTTTGTTCACTGGCAACCCTGATATTTCGGCTAAATCATCTAGTGTCATGTCACCAGTTATTAGTGAGTATACAAACTTTTCCTCTTCATTTAGTTCTACAGATTGTACTTTTTCGGTGCTTTGGGTAGCTTTGTATCCGAGTTCCTCAAGTATATCTTTGTAGTCAATTAAGATTTTTGCTCCTTTTCTTATCATTAGGTTACAGCCTCGGTGTAAAGGGTTTTCTATATCTCCGGGTATAGCGAAGAGTGTTCTTTTTTGCTTTAGTGCGTACTCTCCTGTTATTAGTGCTCCTGAGCCTTCTGGTGCCTGTACAATGACAACCACATTTGATAGCCCACTGATTATTCTGTTTCTTATAAAGAAATTCCTTTTAAGTGGATTTTCTCCTATGAAAAATTCTGTTAGTATTAGCCCCTTTTCTCCTATTTCTTCAAACTCTTTCTTATGTTCAGGTGGGTATACATAATCTAGTCCGTGTCCTATTACTGCTATTGTTTTGCCGTTTCTTTCTAAAGCTCTTCTATGGGCTATTATGTCTATACCTCTAGCTAGCCCACTGACTATACATACATCATTGTCTACTAGTAAATCAACAATGTTTTTTGTGTGGTTTTTACCTTTATTGTCGTTTCTTCTTGTTCCTACTATACCACAGGTCAGGTGATTATTTGCCAATGAGATGTCACCTTTGTAAAAGAGAACGAGAGGTTTATCGCTTAAGTCCTTAATTTTGTTTGGGTAGTCTTTGTCTTCAACTGTTACGAATTTCACTTGGTATTTGTCTAGAATGTTTTTCAATCTTTCCAATGTTTTAGTTAAATTTTCTTCTTTGGTGATTTCAGAAAGTTTTTCTTCGTCTATTTTTAGTAGTTTTGATACTTCTTGAATTTCACTTTTTGGTATCTCAAGAAGAGATTTGTATTTTTCTTTTAGCAATGAGTATCTTTTTATTCCTATTCCTAGGTAGCTGAGTACCAAAATTTCTTCTCTTTCCATACCTTATAATATTAAACAAGTTAGCTTGTGTTTTTCTTACATTGTGCTAAGTAGCACATTGTGCTGAATAGCACGTTGTGCTGAATAGCACGTTGTGCTGAATAGCACGTTGTGCTTCATAGCACGAGGGAGGCGATGCCTCCCTAGAATTTTAATCTATCTTGTTTGAAAGTTCTGATCTCTACTGTCTATATTTATTAATATGAGAGGTAAATTTTTTGTATTTCTTGTCTTTATTTTCTTTATTTTGCCTTACTTTGCGTTTTCTCAAGATGAGATAAGAGTTCAATACAAAGGTAGAGTAGCCGAAGGGTATATAAAGTTTTCTACTCCCTTCAAGAATGGATTTGTTCTTGCTACACCTAAAAAGGTCTATTTTGTTGATTTTAAGGGTAGTATTAGGCAGGTTTTTGATGTGTCTTCTTTCTCCAAAACTTCTTTTATTACCTCTCTTTCTTCTACTTACAAAGTAAGCAAATATAATTTTGTTGTTGTTGGTACTAGCGAAGGAGTTTTAATTTTAAACGAAAATTTTTCTTTGTTTAGAGCAATAACAGATAAAGATGGACTAAGAGACAAAAATATAACTTCTCTGGGTGTTCAGGGTAATTATCTCTACATTGGCACTAAGTTTTGGGGGTTTTATATTTACGACTTTTCTAGGAATGTTCTTTTATCTAAGCCTATAACTGCTATTGATGGCATAGTTGACAATAGCATTAGGCATATTTACCTGTCTCCTTTTGATAGAGTTATATCAACATCTGAGGGTATCTCAATTTACGATTTCATAACTTACACATACATAGGCTATGATTCTACGGAATTTCCTGTTCTTTCGGGTACGGTGAATGTTACTATTGCTTACGGCGATGTTGTTTTTGTTGGTACTACATTGGGGTTATTTAGGTTCGACAGAAGGGCAGAAAAGATATACAAAACTTCGTTTTCTTCACCTGTTTTCTCTATGGAGATGTACGGTAACCTGTTGCTAATCGGTAGTTATGAGGGGTTTTTCATCTATGACATTGAGAAAGACTTTTATTACTCACAAGGTATTGCTGAGCTCTCAGGGAAAATTATTAGTACTGTTTCTTTGAATTCTAATTATATTTTCGTTGGTTCGGATGATAAAAGCGGTAACTATGTTTTATTCTCTTCTGATTTACCTAATGTAAAGGTGCTTAATGTTGAGTATCCAAGCAAGGGAAATATTTTGGTTACGGTTGAAGAGGTTAATATTGACAAGATAAAGGGATATCAAGTTTTGGCTGAGTCTTTTAATATCGGTAAAACTTACGACATGAAATTCAAAAAATCCCAGAAAGATGGTTTTTCACTTTTTGATTTGAACCTTAAGGAATTGAATGATGACCTCTATATTATGAATCTTAGTTATTTCACTAGTAAAGGTAAATTCACATCAAGGGATATGTTTTTGGTTGATAATTCACCACCTTCTATTTCTTTCTCTCCTGTACCTCTTTTCGTTAATAAGAGTTCTCTTACGATTGTAGCTAAGTTAAATACTCTTGATTTGAAAGAGGCAAAAGTTATTTTGAACAAAGACAAAGTTTTTGTTATGGATATTGATATATCTTCTGCTAGGATTTCAGGTGATGTACAGTTAAATGATGGAACTAATGAAATTTTGGTTGTTTCTTCTGATAACTTTGGTAATTTCTCAACTAATCGTTTTGTTACTATTCTTGATACTGTTAGTCCAGTCGTTTTGTCAATGGATGGCGATAAAATTGTTGAAAGAGATGGTGTTTTTAAAGTAAAGGTTGTAGAAAGGTATATTGATAGGGTTGTTTTTTCAGTGAGAGTAACGAATTTGGTTGAGAGAAAACAGAGTGATGGGATTGAATACTCTTTCTCAATTGCTGATAGAAATGTGGGTAAGGTTAAGATTGTTGCTTATGATTTAGCAGGTAATTCTACATCGAAGGACTTTAGTGTTGTTTTTTCTTCTGTTTTTGCTGATATAGTTTTACCTAACTTGCCTGATAAGGTTTTTGATAAGAAACTAGCTTTTGATGTTAGGTTGGATGGTAAATTTTCAAAAGTTTTTGTTTACAAGCAGGGAATACTTGTAAATGCTATTGATAGTCCACAGGATAGGTTTAGGGTTGAGCTGGAGCTTGATTCTGGAATAAACATAATAAGGTTTGAAGGTGTTTCTTTAAATGGAAATTTGGTACAAAAAAGCTTGAAGGTAGAATTTGTTTCCAAGGGACAAACGTTTTTAGCTACTGCTCAATCTCCTATCGTTAGTGATGATATAGAAAAACTAAAGAAGGAGAATGAGGAATTAAGGAGGAAAATAGCCGAGCTTGAAGGGATGATAAGAAAGCTATCTTCCGGGCAGAAGGTGGTTGTTTACAAAGAGGTTGAAAAGGATAAAGATGAAATAAATTTCCCGGCACTTATAAAAGTGCCGTATAACCCTAGTATTGATAACTTTATGAAGATTTCAAAAAGTTTGTATGGTAGTGATGCTTTTTCTTCGTACTTTTATTATATTTTGAATGGTACTAGTACCCCCGAACTTGTGAGTAAGAAAGGCTATGTCCTAGTCCCCAACAAAGAACTTATGAAAAGTTTGGTTAGAAAAGGAGATAAAGATTTGTTTAGTGCTGTATCTGCTATCGTAGAATTTTACATTTCTAGAGAACTTAAAGTGCCTATGAAAAAAATAGGTAATGTTTCTATATCTGGAAACAAAGTTATTAGCGGCAATGAAGTTGTAAGGTTTTCTTTTGTGAGTGGTGCTGTAGCTGTTGAGTTATGAAACTTAGGTTAAAGAATACATCAAGCTTTGGAGTGACTTAACTTCTGCTTCAGGCTTGAGCTCGTTTTGAATTCGCTTATTGTTGTGAAGGTTTAGTAGTTCTCTTACTCTTCTGGTACCGAGGTGTTGTAGTAGAAGCCTTAGATTGTGTTTGTTTCTTATGCTTATTTTAGTATCAACGAATATGGTTTTTATTCCTAGGAGTTTTGCGGGTAGTAGGTCCTGTTCTATGTTCCTACCAATCATTATTACTTCTTGGGGCACTAAGCCAAAGTCATCAAGAACTTTTTCTATTATTCTTTTTGAAGGCTTGTAAATATTTTTGGGGATTTCGACAACATCGCAAGATGTTGTTAAAGAAAAGTTTACTGTCGTAGCTAGCCATATATCATGTAGCCTCGTTGAAGATTTGGGAGTTTTTATTGAATCGTCGTATGCGTAGACGGTATCAAAGTATTTGTCTATACCTATTAATTTGATATCGTTCCTTGCCACACTTATAGGTAAATCAGTAATACCTATCAACTTGAATCCTTTTTCTTTAAGCACCTCTAATGTTGAAATGGCGTTAGGTAGCGTTTTGAGTATGGACTTTTTTTGAGTGTTAAATTTCGTTTTTATTGAGTTACAAAAGTGGTTTTTAGCTTTTGTGTTAGGGAATTCTAGCCTCTTACTAAATGATTCCATCAATACATTATAGGTTGCAGTTATTACATTTTCGGTAGGTTTTGTAGAGAGTTTTAAATAGTTTAGTAAAGAATTCATAAATTCCCTACTGTTTATACCAAAAGTTGTATTGAGTGTTTCACTCACCATATCAATAAGGTCTAGATTGTAGTTAGCTAAATCAATTACTAAGTTATCAATCTGAACAATAATGTACTTCCTTTGCCCATTCATAAGCCATCTCTTTGATAACTATTAAAGAATTTGCCCTTTATTTTTCAAGATAATTCAAGAGTGTTGAAAAAATCTTGTGCTTAGTAGCACGTTGTGCTTAAAGCACTTGTGCTTTAAGTACTTGTGCTTTAAGCACTCTCTTATCAATTAGAACGTAGAGAGGCGTACCTCTCTATAATTATGTTAACTTGTTTGTTTAGATAATGAAAGAGTTTTGCAATTGGTTAGGTGTTTATTTTGTTGTAGGTGGTTTGTATTATTATAATATTCCTATGAGAGAGTTTTTTGCTGCTGTTTTGGTTTTTTTGGTTTCTGATTTGTTGTTTGGGTATTCTAATTTTGTTAGTTTGGATGAGGTTACTAATGGGCAGAGGGGGTATGGGCTTACTGTTTGGTCTGGTAATCAGCTTAAGAAATTTGATTTTGAGGTGGTAGGTGTTCTTAAGTCAAATCCTAAGTCTGGTGTTATAATTGCTAAGTCGGATGATGAGGAATTGAAGAGGGTGGGGGTTGTTGCTGGGATGAGTGGTAGTCCTGTTTATATAGGTAATAAGCTTTTGGGGGCTTTGGCTTTTACTTGGACATATCTTAAAGAGCCAATGTTTGGTATTACTCCGATATCTGATATGTTAGATTTAGAAAAGTACCAAAGGAGGTATGTTAGCTTACCGAAGGATTTAAGATATGTTGTTCCTCTTTTGGTTTCTGGTGTGTCGAGGGAGGTTAGACCTATTTTGAATAATTGTTTTTCAAACTACAATGTTGAGCTTATAGATTCTTTTTCGTATTTTAAGGTTCTTTCGGATGGTTCTAGGAGAAGTAAGAAGGATGAGGTTGTTTTTAAGCCGGGTGATGCTATCGGAATAAATTTGGTGACGGGTGACATGGAGCTTACTGCTATCGGTACTGTTACACATGTTGAGGGGAATAGGGTTTTCGCTTTAGGGCATCCTGCCTTCTTGGCTGGCGATGTAGAGATACCAGTGTCTACTGTTGATGTGTTTGATGTTGTACCTAGGCAAAGTCTTTCGTTTAAGTTAGGGGTACCTAGGGAGTTAGTAGGGACGATGAAGTTTGACGGTAGTAGTGGTGTGTATGCTGAGGTTGGTATTATACCTGAGATGATTGGTGTTTCGGTAAATGTTGATAGTGAATACTTATATAGATATAACATTGCCAAGGTAAAAGACCTTTTGCCCCAACTTATAGAAGCTGTTTTTACAGAGTCTGTAGTGAGGTCTAAAGGTATTTTTGGAGAAGGTAATGTTTGGATTACAACTACTGTTGGTTTTAGTGTTAGTTCTGGTTTTTTGAAAAATGATTTTTCTCTTACTTTTAACGATATTTTACCTGTTTATAATTTACAAGTGGGGTATTACTATGCGTTAAGTGATGTTATTTCTCTACTTAGCTTTCTCAACTACAATCCTTCTTTCAAAGTTGATATAAACAAGGTTCATATTGATGTCAGTACGAAAGAGTTGGATGCTGGTTTCATTGTTTTCGTTGTACCTTCGAAGAGTCAGGTAAATAGAGGGGAAGAAGTAAGTGTCAAGGTCGGTATAAAAAAATTTAGGGGTGATATAGAGACTAAAGAGTTTACTTTTAGGGTGCCTACCTGGGTTCAGTCTGGTACTAAAATAAATCTAGGTGCTACAAGCAAGCTTTCTAGAACTTTACAGTTACTTTCAACTTATTCGGAATATTTAGCTTTGGATACTTACGATAAACTCTATAACTTCATTTCTGAGAGTCTTAGAGTTGATAAGTTAGTAGTGTACATGGAGATTGCTTCACCTAATGTAGCATCGGGTGGCAATGTTTTTAGTCTACTTCCTCTTTACCTTATGCCTACTTTACTTGGGGAGATGAAAAGTAAAAACTTGTTGCCTTATATTATGGAGGAGGAGGAAACAGAATCTTATCCTTTCGTTGGCTTTGCTACTTCCCAGATTTTAGTTAAATAGATTCTATTACAGGCTTTGCCTGACAGGCTAAGCCTGTTTCTTTTTTGATTATACTCAATCAGACGTTTATTAAACTTCTAACCTAGTGCTTCAAGCACGTTGTGCTTCATAGCACGGTGTGCTTCATAGCACCTTGTGCTTCGTAGCACTTTCTCAATTAAGTGCTTAAAGCACGAGTGCTTAAAGCACTTTTTATTAATATATCCCGAAGAGTGTAGAGAGGTGGAAAACTCTCTACGAAAGATAAGAATGGGGTGCTTCTTAGCACTTTCTTGTTATTCTGGAGAGTGAAAGAGGCGATGCCTCTAAGAGGCGATGCCTCTCTACAAAATAATAAGGGTGGTGTGTGAGGGTGCTTAATAGCACTCTCTTATTGATTGGAGAGGGAAGAGAAGTTGGAACCTCTCTCTATATGTTTTTCAGTTCTTCCTCTATGGGGATATTCTTTATTTGTATTCCTTTGAGGTCATCAAATTCGTAGGTGCTTCCTTGTAAAAGTAGTTCTAGTTGTTCTTTCGTTATGGGGGATAGGTTCCCAAGAATTGCTGATGATACTCTTATTAACCAGATTGGTATGTAAATTTTTATATAATTTCTTTTGCCTATTGCTTTAGCGAATGCATCAATGAATTCGTTGTAGGTGTATTCTTTGGGACCTACTAGGTTGTATTCTTTTTTTATTGTTTCTTTTGATGTGACAGCAAATGATATGAAGTTTGCTAGTGTTGTTACTGATATGGGTTTGATTTTGTAGTTTCCGTCTCCGGGTATTGGCACTATTCCTGCTTTTATCATGTTGCTAATCATTTTTGTGAATTCCCCGTCTTTGCCTATCACTATTGAAGGTCTTAGAATTGTCCATTCTTCTGTTGATTCTATTACATATCTTTCTGCCCGGTATTTTGTTTTCATGTAATTTGATTTTGATTTTATTGATGCTCCTAGTGCACTCATTTGGATAAACCTTTTTATACCTAGTTTTAATGATACATCTACTAATGTTTTGGTGATTTCATAGTGTGCTTTTTCAAATGTTATGTCTTTTTTTGGGTATTCTCTTATTATTCCTACTAGGTTTATTATTGCGTCAATGTTTTCTAGTTTTTTTATGTATGTTTCAGGTAAGAATATATCACCGTATATGGGTTCTATTTTGGAATAAAGAGATTTTACTTTCATTGAAGACAGGATTTTTTCATATTTTTCTTGGTTTCTCACGAATACCTTTATGTTAATCCCCCTATTAAGTAAGGATTCTATTGTGTTTTTTCCTATAAATCCGGTACCACCTACTATGAAAACAGTCATACTATAATTTTATGACTCCTTAAGTTGTTTTTTCATTATACATTATCGGTGCCATTAGGCACCGATAATATTAAAAAAATTTTTTAGTTGACCAAGTATTGAAGTACTCTCAATTTGAATTAGGAACATACTTAATACGATTATTTTCTTGATAAGTTTATCAACTTCGTTGATAATTTTTATGGTAGGGGGAATGGATCTTTATCGTTTCATATCAGATAGGTGGAATTTGAAAATTTTCCTTAATCTAGATATTTTGTCTTTTGATAAGTTTTTAGAGTTGCCTATCGTCAAAAGCTTGAC
>JAPYWX010000061.1 GCA_028276145.1 Spirochaetota bacterium | reverse complement strand
AGCAGCAATGAGAGACCCAAGATTTGACCCACTCACAGAAGATGAACTAGACGAAATTGAAATTGAAGTTTCTGTGCTCTCAGAACCAAAAAGAATAGAAAGTATATCAGAGATAGAAGTAGGCAAACATGGACTAATAGTCAGGAGGGGACCATTTCAAGGCTTACTTCTACCACAGGTAGCCACTGAATACAACTGGGACAAGCTAACCTTCTTAAGGCAAACCTGCATAAAAGCAGGGCTATCACTAGATGATTGGAAAAAAGAAGACACGGAAATATATACATTCACAGCCGAAGTATTCAGCGAAAGTGAACTAGGTAGCGATGAATAGATATATCATACTCTCACTTGGTAGTAACATTGAGCCAAGAAAAGAGTACCTATTACTAGCATTGAAGGAGTTAGAAAAGTACTTAAAAATAGAAAAAGTTTCAAAAATTTATGAAACAAAACCTGTAGGTTTTGAAAAGCAAAATAATTTTCTAAACCTTATTGTGATAGGTGATACTGAACTAACTCCCCAGGAACTTTTAAAGAAAATAAAAGAAACAGAAACAAAGATAGGAAGAAAAGAAAGGTTCAGATGGGGACCAAGAGAAATAGACATTGACATAGTTTACTTCAAAAACAAAGTAGTGGAAGAAGAAAATTTGATAATTCCACATCCTGAGAGGCTAAAAAGAAACTTCGTTATAATACCGTTACTTGAACTAATACCTGACTTCGTCGACCCACAAACGAAAAGACCAATAAAAGAATTCATTCAACCAAACCAAGAAGTACAACCTTACTAATTGGCTTCAAAAACGTTTAAAGCATTACCAAACTTATCATGAACCGTATTGTAATTAAGAGGGTCAGGTGTTATCTCATCGTCAACAATGAAATAATAGTAATGCGTTCCTTTAGGTAAACGGATAGTTATTTTCCATATACCACCTTTGTACCTTGTCATTTCATACTGGTAAGGATTCCAATTATTAAAACTTCCCACTAATATTACCCTAGAAGCTTTAAGGTCCTTGTAAACAAACTCGTAAAGGTCCCTACCCACCTTTCTAGGGTTACTTTTGAAAACTTCAAAATCTTTATCAAGCTTTAGCAGAGAATAAAAACCACCTCTACCATCAGGCTTAGTAGCAGGATTCAGAGGGTCAAGAACAAAAATATCATCCATAACCAACCTATACCTATACTCTCCCATCGGCAAATTCTCAGCCCAAACATAATACCATAACTTTAGCTTTTCCTCATAAACCATTCTTCTTTTCTCCCAATGTGTGAAATCCCCTATAATTTCTACCTTTTTAGCTTTATTAGTCACAATAAAAAGGATATAATCATCAGCAACCAAAGGCGAAACAAAATAATTAGTATACTCCTCTAGACGAATATTCAACTTCTTTGTTTCTTCACCTACTTCTTTAGTGGATTTAGATGAAGTTCCCATTGATTTCGCCTCACCTCCCCCACCTCCCGTAGCACCGTAAGAAACAATGCTAAAAACGAGAACTAAAAACAAAAAAACCAACACCTTACTTAGTTTCATATAATAATTATACTAAAAGACCAAGAATGTTTAAAAATAATCTAGCTTATGAACCTTCGGCTCTTTCACTTTCAAAGTTTCAAACACTGCCTTAAACACTTATTGATAATAACACGAAAATGATTCTGTGTAGTTCCACCAACCCACCCTATTAGTTAAGAGAAGGTTTAACTTCTCCATACTCTACAAATTAATAAGAGAGTGCTACTAAGCACAATGTACTATTAAGCACAAGATAAATCTTTATTGCCTAGTATCCATTAATTGCTTATGCAAAGGGAAAAAGCTAATAATAAAGGAGCGCTTGGCGCTCCCTTATAAAGGTTATATAACGAACATTATCAATATTGCTATAGCTATACCGTATATAGCTATTCCTTCTGCCAAGCCTATGAAGATTAAGCTAGTACCGAGCATTTCAGGTTTCTCAGCTATTACAGATATAGCTGAAACGCCAATGGGACCAACAGCAATACCTGCACCAATTGCTGCGAGACCCACAGCCAAAGCAGCACCAACATACTTAAGTCCCAAAGCTATAGGGTCACCTTTTTGTGTTTGTTGCTCGGCAGAACTTGTTTCCTGAGCAAAAACATTCGTTGAGAACAACCCCAAAACAACAAAACTCAAAACAAGCACAAGAGTACCCAAGATAACAGCTCTCTTAACAGATTCCTTTTTCCTAGAAGCAATAGCCCTGAATAGAATAAAGAAGTAGATAACCCCAGCCACAAGAGTCAAAATTCCAGCTATTATCCCCATTTTGCCCTCCTTAGTTTACCATATTGTAAGTTAATTGATTAGCTTTTTTCTAGTAAAGAAAATAAAAACAGTATTTGACTCTTCTACATTCCCTAGAATAAAAAGCTGCACCCCTCTACACCCTCCAGAGCAATAAGAAAGCTCTAATAAGAATTAATGCTATTAAGCACTCGTGCTACTAAGCACTCGCTGAAAGGTTTCACCTTCCAACACCTTTGTAAGTTCTTTTGTTAAAAAGTGCTTTTTATTAAAAAGTGCTTTAAGTACTTAATCAAAAAAGTATTTATCAAGCACCAAATAAAATTCTAAGGGAGGCATTAGCCTCCCTTAACCCTATAAAAAAGTGCTATTAAGCACCTAGCAGGAATACATTGAAAGAAAAGACTTGACTTAATAATAATTTATCAGAGGGGATCAGATGAAAATCGTTTTAGCGTATTCGGGGGGATTAGATACCTCAGTAATCCTGAGTTACCTAAAAGAAAGGTTTAATGCTGAAATAATTGCCTTCGTTGCTGATTTAGGGCAAAATGATGACTTTGAAAAAATAAAGGAAAAAGCACTAAAAACAGGTGCCTCAAAGGTATACATTGAGGACCTAAAGAAAGAGTTCGTAGAGGAAGTTGTTTGGAGAGTGCTTAAGGCAGGAGCAAAATACGAAAATTACTTACTCGGTACCTCAATGGCGAGACCCGTAATAGCCAAAAAGCAAGTTGAGATAGCAATAAAAGAAAATGCAGATGCAGTAGCACATGGTGCTACTGGTAAAGGAAATGACCAAGTAAGATTTGAACTAACATACAAAGCGCTAGCACCGCACCTAAAAATAATTTCTCCATGGAAAGACGACGATTTCCTATCAAAATTCAAAGGAAGAAATGACATGATAGAGTATGCAAAAGGAAAAGGTATACCGATTGAGGTGAGCACAAAAAAGCCGTACAGCATGGACCCAAACTTAGTACACATAAGCTACGAAGGTGGGGTACTAGAAGATCCAACAAACCCATACGATGAAGAGATGTTCAAAATGACTGTATCACCAGAAAAAGCACCCTCAACACCAGAAGAAGTAGAAATTGAATTCGAAAAAGGAATACCAACCAAAGTAAACGGCAAAGCTTTGCCGTCGTACGAACTCTTAAGGCAACTAAACGAAATTGGTGGCAAACACGGAATAGGTAGAATTGACATAGTTGAAAATAGATTGGTCGGAATAAAATCAAGAGGTGTATACGAAATACCAGGACTAACAATACTACACTTTGCCCACAACCTACTTGAGCAGCTAGCATTTGACAGAGACATCTACAGTATGAAAGAACAATTAGCAATAAAATACGGTGAACTCGTATACTATGGCAAATGGTTCCATCCTCTAAGGTACGCACTTGATGATTTCTTTGATAGAATCAATGAGTACATCACTGGTAAAGTAAAATTAAAACTCTACAAAGGTAACATAATACCTCTCTCAAGAGAATGTAAGTACAGTATCTACGACCCGAATTTGTCTTCGTTTGAAGGAGTAGAAGCATACGACCACAGAGATGCAAAAGGCTTCATAAACCTCTACGGATTACCCACAAAAATCATGGGATTAAAAAACATGCTTTAAAAAATCTGACTTGAAGAAGATGAAACACTTAATAGGTATAAAAGACTTAAGCATATCCGAAATATCTTCAATACTAGAGTTAGGTGAGATATACAGGGAAAAACTCTTGAAAGATAAAAGCAGTATTTCTAAAGATTTAAACGGAAAAGTTGTATTAAGTTTGTTTTTTGAGCCATCAACAAGAACAAGGATAAGCTTTGAAATAGCTGCAAGTCTCTTAGGTGCTACAGTGGTCAACTTCTCTGAAAATGTTAGTTCAGTACAGAAAGGTGAAAGTAGGCTAGATACTCTAAAAACTATTGAAGCTATGAATGTAGATGTTGCAGTAATAAGGTCATCAATATCTGGATTACCCTACTTATTAGCGAGGGACCTTGATAGGATAAGAATAGTAAACGCTGGCGATGGTGCACACGAACACCCATCTCAGGCACTTCTTGATGCTCTCACAATGAAAATAAAATTTGGGGATCTAAAAAAAGTAAGGTTAGCAATAGTAGGAGATATACTTTTTAGTAGAGTTGCCAGATCAAATATATTACTCATGAACAAATTCGGTAACAGTGTAATGATATACGGACCAACAACACTAGTTCCGAAAGAAATACAAAAAATAGGTAATGTGAAAATAGCCAAAAATTTTGATGAAGTTATTGAGTACGCAAATGTAATAATGCTACTAAGGATACAAACAGAGAGACAAAACTCTTCTTTCGTTCCCTCTACTAGGGAATACAAAAAGTTCTGGGGAATAACAGAAGACAAACTAAGAAGCTGTAGCAAAGAAATATTAATAATGCACCCGGGACCTGTCAATAGAGATGTTGAAGTAGCTTCAGATATGGTATACTCAGATAAATCATTAATACTTGACCAAGTAACTAGCGGCGTAGCTGTCAGAATGAGTATTCTTTACCACCTCTTCAATTCAACACCAAATTCGTGAAAAACACCTACAACATCCTGAAATTTACCAACATAACTGATTGAAAACCAATCATAATTTAAAATTGCTCCTACACTTGGTACTACTCCTTTGGTACTTGAAAAACCAAGTCCAAAAAGAAACCAAAATTCAAATTTTTTTGAGTAAGAATCAAAAGAAAAAACTTTCGTTTTTAAGGTTGAAAACAATTCTTTTGAAACCTCACTAACGCTAGCATTAACAAAGAGGTATGTATAATCCTTGAAAAGAGTATATGAAAAATCAACTAATATACTATTGCCGTAAGGCAATAGGTAAGCAAGTATTGAAATTACATCATCACTAGAAAACCTGTACCCTCCCCCAAGTATACCCCCAAACTTTACATCACTGAAGTAATAATAAAAATCATAGTTTACTTTAGCTCCAACAATGTAAATAAACCTATCAAGACCCAACCAATTACGATAAACCAAGCTCAAACTAGAAGAATACAAATTGACACTACCTAAATTCTCTTTATTCTCGTTGATTATTTCAAAGTTGTAGATATTCCTAAAGCTAAAAAGCCCAAAAACATTTTCATTACTCACAGAAAAAAGTAGTGAATAATCATCAAAAGGCATGACTACATATTTTGATGATACTGAAAAAGAGGCAAAAGAAGTGCTAACTACTGAAACAAACAAAACTATTACAAAGATTTTCAACCTTTGGTAAATCATTAAACTTTGAACACTGACTTTACTTTCTCTATTGCTTCTACTGCTATGTCTATGTCCTCTTTGGTGTTATAAATGTAGGTACTTATTCTAGCCGTACCAGAATCAGCACCTATTCTATTGAGTAGTGGCTGAGCGCAATGATGCCCTGACCTTATTGCTACCCCTTCCCTATCAAGTATATAAGCAACATCATGTGGATGTACACCATCAACAACAAAAGAAAAAACCCCAAGCCTACCTTCAACCTTGTTAGGAGTAAATAGCTTTATACCCTTTATTGATGACAACCTCTCCAAAGCATAAGCTGTAATTTCTCTTTCTATTTTTTCTACATTTTCCATACCTATTGAAGAGAGGTAATCAACGGCAGCACCTAAACCTATACCACCAGCTATATTTGCTGTTCCTGCCTCAAACTTCCAAGGTAGTTCGTTCCAAGTACTACCTTCGGTAGTAACAGTATCTATCATATCACCACCGTAGAGAAAAGGTTCCATCTCTTCTAGTATTTCCTTTTTACCATAAACAAAGCCTATTCCTGTCGGACCACACATTTTGTGTCCCGTACCTACATAAAAATCGCACCCTATATCCTGAACATCAACCTTAAGGTGAGGAAGCCCCTGTGCACCATCTACAATAGTTATAGCCCCAACTTCTTTAGCCAATGAGACAATTTCCTTTACTGGATTTATGATACCTGTAATATTTGAAGCATGACCAACACTGACAATTTTAGTTCTTTCAGTGAGTAATTTCTTGTAGTTATCAATTGACAATGTATAATCATCGTTTATGTCTATATATTTGAGCTTAGCTCCCGTTTTCCTAGCTACAAACTGCCAAGGAACCAAGTTTGAATGGTGTTCAGAAATCGCTATTATTATTTCATCACCTTCCTTAAGCCTATTCAAACCCAAAGAATAGGCAATTAAGTTAATACCCTCAGTAGCGTTTCTAACAAATATTATTTCTTGCCAAGAATTAGCATTAATGAATCTAGCAACTTTCTTATGAGCTTCCTCGTACTCTACCGTTGCTTCATAACTGAGCAGATGTACACTTCTATGAATATTAGCATTGTGCATTTTATAAAATTCTTCAATCTTAGAAATCACTTGGATAGGCTTTTGAGAAGTAGCAGCATTATCAAGGTAAACTAATTTTTTACCTCTAATTGTTCTCTCAAAGATTGGGAAATCCTTTCTTAGAGTTTCGGCGGAAATTTCTTTTATCATTTCAAAACCTCTTTACATGAAGATTATTTATTTTTACACAATTTTGAACTTTACTATCAAATTACATCAATAGCATTCCCTATTTTATGGAGGCTACGAAAATTTTGTTTCCACTTACGATATAGACCTTATCCCCCTCAATGTATGAAGCACTACCAACAATATCATACCTTGATAATTCCTTTCTGGTTTTCAAATCATAAATATACGTTCTCTTAGTTGTGTTAACAGCAAGGTAATCGCCTTTGACATAAGGATAACCGACTATGTTACTATCAAACTTGATGTTATAAACCTCCTTCCCGCTTTCCTTATCTATACCCACTACTTTATCTCCCGAAGTGATTAACAATTCCTTATCAAGGAGGACAGGTTCATAATAAGTTTCAGGTATGTTAGAAACAAAAATTTCTTTGTTATCGCTTATTTTGTGTACTTTAGTTTTATTGACTATGTAAATACTGCCATCTTTATCAGCTACAATGGAAACTTTTTCTTTTACCCCAACATCTGCAAGCTTGATTATTACCTCTTTCGGGCTTAGCGAATATATATTACCTATTTTATCAAGTTTTACCCTATAAACTTCTCCATCTTCGTTAGCCAATATCAAAGAGTTACCAGAAAGTGTAATTCCTGAATTTATCTTACCAACATTAACCATAAGCATATTGCTATTGACTGTATTAACAATCAACAACCCTTTTGTTGTAGGAACTACAACATTATCATCAACTCTAACGATATTACCTATAACCTTGATACCTTTTGATACTTCACCTATATTTATTTCCTTTTTTAGATTAGTTGAAGAAGTTGAGAAAAATTTTATAGATAAAGTATTATCTTTATCACTGTTCAAGACAATGATATCATCTCTATAAGCAATCGCAGAAAAAACATTATTCAACGGAAATTCAATAACTCCTGCCTTACTTACATAAACAACACCATTCCTAGAGAAAGTAAGTAGGTAATCAGAAGATGGTATAACGGATTTATAATCCTTAATGCTACCAATCTGAATGGTAATATTTATGTTCTTTACCTCAACCTTTGAATCTTTTTTGAAGAGTCCCAATTCCTCAGGTGAAGCATCATAGGCTTTCAAATTTAATTTGTCCTTTATCTCTGAAACCTTTTTACTCAAATTAGCCAATGCATCATCACTTATGCTCTTACCTTGTGCTACAAGGTTCTTTATGTTTTCAACATCTTTTTGAATTAATTCTTGAGCCTTTTTAGAAATATCAGGCGTAATTTCAGATTTCTTACCACCTTCAACAAAAATACCACTATCTATCTGCATACTTAATATTTTTGACTTCAAATCTTCATCTTTTGACAAATTAATGACTTCTTCAAGGTTCTTAAGTCTTGGTGACATTGAGACTTTACCTTCAGCAACAACTAATTTTGATTTTTTATTATCTGAACTCACATAAAAGTATGTGCCTCTAACAGTAGCGAATCCTGTATCTGTTTTTACATTAAGCCTCTCATTAGGTTTTTTACCTTTGAAAAGGGAAAGGACAGTACCAGATTGTAAATTGATCTCTCTAATGGTCTCTTTAGTTTTTGTAATTAACTCAGAAAAGGAAACAACTGAGTTTTCAAGTATTTTTATTTCACTAAAATGTGAAACCTTCAATTCGCATTCTGAATCATTAGATGTGATA
>JAPYWX010000044.1 GCA_028276145.1 Spirochaetota bacterium | reverse complement strand
GAAAGAACTATAGCCTTCTTGTTAAGTGACGTCAAAGCATCCGCCAAGCTTATGGAGTTAAGTATAGTTGCTATCATTCCTAACCTATCACTATTTACTCTCTCTATACCCTTTGTGGCAACCTTACTACCTCTTATTATATTTCCTCCACCAACAACAAGACCTATTTCGGCACCTATATCAGAAGCCTTCTTTAACTCATTAGCAACATACTGAACCACTGATACATCTATACCAAAACCACTATCACCACCTAAAACCTCACCACTAATTTTTACAACAACTCTTTTAAACTTAAGCATATCAAAATTTTATCATAACAACCTTATTCCTTTCCATTTAGAAGGATAAACAAAATTCTTCTTAGGAGGCTTTTTAGCACTTTTCTAAGTACTTAATGGCATTCTTGTTTAGGGCTAAGGGTTGATAACCTTCCTTAGAATCTCAAAGGTAGGCAAGGTTTTTCATATTTAGTAACTTTCTTTTTTTGAAAAAGATAAAAATGTTTATTAATATAATTAAGAGAGGGAGCACTATGAAAAAATCTTTTTTAGGACTTAGTTTAATTTTAGCTATGTCTTTTTTACTCAACGTAATGATTTTTGCCGAGGACACTAGTGAAGAGAAAACTATTGAAGAAAGCACATACAGGGTAGTTGGTGTAGGTTCATCCTTAAAGGAAGCAGAAATCGATGCTTATCAAAACGCAATAATAGAGTTCTTCAAAAACAACCTAACACCAGATGATATAAGAACAAATTCCAGTAAATTACTTAAAGAGTTTTTTAGCTTAAGTAGGATTAAATCTTACATAAAAAGCACAAAAATTATCTCAAAGGAAGACAGCGGTGATAAAGTCAAAATCGTGATAGATGTAACTTTGAACATTGAAAAAGTATTAGAATCTTTAGATAAAATAAACATTACTCCTAAAAACATTCGAAGCAAAAAGGCAAGTAGAGAAGAAAACTAGAAAGCAGTTTGGAGTAGGGAACTAATCTCATTTCTACTTGCAGGTCTTGGCAGAGATGAAATGAACGGATATTTAGAAGCTATATTTGCTACCTGGTCAATTTTTGACTCTTCAAAATACTCAATTTCTGACAATCTTAAAGGTATATTCAAGTCCATAAGCAGTTTTCTTATTGACTCTGCTGATTTTATTGCTGCCTCTATAACTGTTATATCTTGAATTCTCTCCCCGAGAGCCATTGCTGTCTGTATCAGTTTTCCCGGAACAGAAGTAAGATTGTAGTCTATTATATGAGGGAAAATGACTGATGATATTCTTTCAGAAGGTATATCCATTATTGAGGAAGCTGCATGAGATATAGCTGTTGCTAATCCAGGTTCACTAAGTGCCAAAGCCATACTCGCCATCACACCACCAAAACACAGGTTGTGTAATAACCCCATATTACTAGGCTCATTAACAAACTTCTTTATATTAACAAAAAATAGCTCTATTGCCTTGTATGCCAGTGCGTCTGATATCGGATTACCTTTTTTGGAAATAAAGGCATCAAATGCCAAAGCCATTGCATCAACAGCAAGTATACCAATGTAATAGGGTGGTAGTATTGAAATCAAAGAAGTATCAAATATTACAGCATCGGCATAAGAAGAAATATCCACATATACGTTTTTTGCACCAAAGTCAGAATCGTAGATAAATGAAAGACTCGATATCCCAGGAATTATTCCAAATGTTATAGGAACTTCAACATATGATACTCTCTTTCTTCTCGTTTGCGAATACCATCTTTTATACTGGGACTCAGAAGTTAGTATTTTGTCATAAATTGAAGCTACCGTCTTAGCCACACTTAGAACATGATAACCACCAACTCCAACAATAACATCAGGTCTCGAAGCTTTCACTACTTCCTTTAAACTCTCTATCTTATTTGGATTGTTGGCATTCCTTTCTATTTCATCAAAAACTATTACATTTTCAGTAAAAATGTTCAAACTTGCCTCTATTTTTGATCCTATTCCAGCATCAATTATATATTTAGAGTTCTCCAAAACCACTAAAACCTTATCTCCTAAAGTATTAACTACTTCCCCTATCCTATTGGTTATATCAGAACCTATCAATATGTTAGAAGGGATACCATATTCAAAAACTGGCATAACAATTTAAAATTTCGGTAATATATCAATGTTTGTTGATTTATCAACTTGGAATAAGCTTAACAAACCTTCTCTTTCCTATCTTTATTATCACCTCTTTACCTAACTCAAATTCATAATCAATATCTGTTATTCTCTGCCCATCTATATACAATCCTCCACCCTGTATAATTCGCCTCACTTCACTCTTTGATGGTAGAACTTTAAGTTGCACTAATGTATCAACAACCCTATATTTACCTTTCGGAAGTTTAAACTCCTCAATCTCATCAGGTACTTCCTTGTACTTAAAAACTCTATCAAACTCTTCACTAGCTTTCTCTGCTTCTTCTTCTCCATGAAAGAAAGCTACAATTCTTTTAGCTAAAAGTGCTTTTATGTTCCTAGGATTTTCTCCTCTCTCTATAGCCTCTTTCATTTTTTCTATTTCTTCTAGAGGTGTGTCAGTGAGAAGCTCAAAATACTTAAATATAAGTGTATCAGGAATAGACATAACTTTCCCAAACATATCGAAAGGTTTTTCATTTATTCCTATATAATTACCATAGCTCTTACTCATCTTTCTTACACCATCAGTACCTTCCAATAAAGGCAAGGTAATAACAACCTGAGGTTCTTGACCATATTCTACCTGTAACTCTCTACCAACAAGTAAGTTAAACTTTTGATCAGTTCCTCCAATTTCAACATCAGCCTTAACCATTACAGAATCGTACCCCTGCATTAATGGATACAGAAACTCCATTATTGATATTGGATTACCACTCTTAAACCTTTTTTCAAAATCATCTCTCTCAAGCATTCTAGCAACTGTATACTTGCTAGTTAGATTCAAAACTTCTTCAAATGTTAATTTATCAAACCACTCACTATTGTACCTTACTTCTGTCTTGGACCTATCAAGTATCTTAAAAACTTGCTCCTGGTAAGTTTTAGCATTCTCCATAACTTCAGCTCTTGAAAGTCTCTTTCTGGTAGAAGACCTTCCGGAAGGGTCTCCTACCATTGCTGTGAAATCACCTATTATGAAGACAACTGTATGTCCTAGATCCTGAAAATGCCTAAGCTTTCTCAAAGCTACCGTATGCCCCAAATGCAAATCAGGTGCAGAAGGATCCGCCCCAAATTTTACCCTCAGTTTTTTACCACCTTCTAACTTTTTTATAAGCTCCTCTTCTGATATTATCTCTACAACTCCTCTCTTTATAAGCTTCAATCCATCTAAAACACCCATACCAACCCCACAGCTTCTCAATAAATCATAAATGTTAGTCAAAGTTTTTCTCAAAATGCCAGGCACTCCGTCTAATTTCCATCAATAACTACACTGAACACTATTCAAAGTATTTTTTGTAAGTAAGTACTATTTCAGCACCTCACCAACTTGATAGAGAGATAATACCTCTCTTCATTCTTTGGACAGTTAAATTAAAAATTGCTATAAGTACTCGATTAAGAATGTGTTAACAAGGGATGTTTATATTGAAATACCTCTAGCCGTTTAATTATAATTTTTTACATCGTGGCGGACATAGCTCAATTGGTTAGAGCACGAGACTGTGGATCTCGGGGTTGCGGGTTCAAGTCCCGTTGTCCGCCCATAAATCACGGCTATTACCATCTCTTTACACTAAATTTCACTTCTTAGGTACTTATTGAAGTTCTAACTACAAACCTAGCCACCTTCTTAGTTCCATTGGCTCACAAAGTAATAGCAAATTCCCAAGAAACACTATTTTACTGTCAAGTACCTTCGACTGCATAACCTTTCATGTTTAGGCATTAACTCTACCTAAACAAACTACCTATATTTTTCATTGCCTGAATATAAACCAATAAAGAACTAGAAAGTATACACTTTATAATTGTGCTAACTTAGCAGTTTATGCTTAACAGCACTTCCTTATGTACTTAATAGCACTTTCTTATTAAGTATTCCCAAGAGTAAAAATAGGAAAAACTTGCCCTCGTAAAATAGGATAATAATAGCAACTTTTTGTAATATAGCAACCATGAACATTTAGAATTTTGATAATTTTTATTGGAGGGATTTATGGCGAGTTACGATATTGCTGTTATACCTGGCGACGGAACTGGCCCCGAAGTTATAAGAGAAGGGGTAAAAGTTTTAAAAGCCGCATCTTCTAAGTTTGGCATAGACTTTAAATTTGTAGAGTACCCTTATGGAGCAGAACACTATCTAAAAACAGGTGAAACACTACCAGATAGTGCAATACAAGAATTCAAAGAATTTGACGCCATATACCTAGGAGCAGTAGGCGACCCAAGAGTAAAACCTGGAATACTAGAAAGAGGGCTTTTGCTGAAGCTTAGATTTGATTTAGACCTTTATGTAAATTTGAGGCCAGCAACACTATACGAAGGCGTATGGACACCATTGAAAGACAAAACACACGAACATATCAATTTTGTTGTTATAAGAGAAAACACCGAAGGGCTCTATATAGGTGCCGGTGGCTTCCACTTCAAAGGGACAAAACAAGAAGTTGCTATCCAAGAAATGGTATGCACAAGATTCGGCACTGAAAGAATAATAAGGTATGCTTTTGAGTACACTAGAAAATACGGCAGAGAAAAGAAATTAACATTTGTAGGTAAAACTAATGTTCTTACCTATGCTCATGACCTCTGGGCCAGAGTATTCGAAGAAGTATCAAAAGAATACCCAGATGTCAAAACTGACTACGCTCACGTAGATGCGACCTGTATGTGGATGGTAAAAAATCCCGAGTGGTTCGATGTAATAGTAACGGACAACATGTTCGGGGACATAATCACTGATTTAGCAGCAATAATACAAGGAGGACTAGGAGTAGCAGCAGGTGCAAACATAAACCCAAACGGAGTTTCTATGTTTGAACCTATGGGTGGCTCAGCACCTAAATACGCAGGTAAAAATGTTATAAACCCCATAGCCGCAATAGAAGCTGGCAGACTAATGCTATGGTTCCTCGGAGAAGAAGAAGCAGCTAAAGCAATACAAGATGCCGTAAAGAAAACTGTAAAAATGATGAAGAGCATGAACGCCGGACAAATGGGCTACACAACCCAAGAAGTCGGAGACTTGGTAGTAAAACATTTACTCGAAAGTTAATTAATTCCTAAACATAAATAACTTTTGTTGAATAAAAACCTAAAACAAAATAAAATACTTTTCATGAAGAAAGAAACTCTATTGGATATAGTTTTCAAAGAAAGGGTTTTCATATACTCACTAGTGCCCTTCTTTATAACATTTTCATTTATAGGAATACTACTGGAGAGTGCCAAATACTTAAGCAAATACTCGTCTCCTTTCTTCAGTTGGTACCCAATCTATTTGTTCATAATAATACCCCTTTCCGTTTACACAAATTCCTCCACAGTCAGAGGAACTAGATTCATCAGAAGCATAATCGAAACATTGGTAGAAGTAGTAATACTTCTAATACTAAACCTCATATTACTAAAAGGGCTAAAATTCGGAAATCTAGGTAGATTTATAGACCTTGACTTTGGAATTTCAGCTTTCGCATGGATGGTAACGAGAATAGTCAATGGGCATATAGTAAGGTTAACAGAATTCCCTTACAGAGTTCTCACATCTGCAACAAACAGTATAGCCTCAAATATTTCTATAACCGAAGTACTCGATGAAAAGTTCTTTGAAAAGGAATCTCTTAAAAAAACTAAAAGACAAACCTTAACTACTTTACTACTTATGTTACTAACTATAGGTATAGCATTCTCTATAACTCCCCAATCTCCTTTGATAATAATTTATTCGTACTTCTTTATAATCGCCTCAATAATCTTTTATGTGAATATCTCTAAAATTTTCATAATAGAAGATTCTTCAAAAAAAGGAATACCACTGAGTAATTTAGACTTTTCATCAGAATGGATAAAAGCCTCTGTGATATACACAGTATTAGTTATTTTCACTGCAAGTATACTATCTATTTTTGTATATATCGGGGCAAGTTATGTTTCTAGCAAAATAAACCTTTCAATACGAGAGAAAATAAACTATCTAATTAGCCAAGAAGAAACATCTCAAGAAGAGATAGAAAAAATAAGGCAACAGCTTTTACAGGGTGAAACAAACCAAACTACAACATATACCCAGAGACCTAAAAGTAAACCATTTATTATTGACTTTGGTAGAGTTATTGTAGTCACTACTCTAATCCTTTCAGTTATAATAATCATAGGATTTTTCCTAAAAGAGGTACTCAAAGTAAGAAAAGTTCACATATTCAAATTTTTCATATCAGTCTACGAAGTATTTGTTTACCTACTCTCTAAGATAATAGAATCCATTAGAACAATAATAAGGTACATCTACCTATTCCTCAGAAGACCTACCATACTCATTGACAAAAGCATAGAAGAAGAACTACTAAAATCGATGATGGCACAAAAAGAAGAACTAAGTAAAGAAAAGATAGAAGAAATAGAAACAATAGTAAAGATATTTCTAGACATGCTAAAGTATACTTCTTATGTTCTTCCATATAAAAGAAGCATGGGGATAGAAGAATATTGCAATAGTCTTGTTAATTTCCTACCTGAGTTCTCAAAAAACTTAGAATTTATTTCAAATGTTGTAAACGAAAGTAGGTACAGCAATCACCTACTACCCCCAAATACAATAGAAGAACTTAGGCAAAAAGTTAACGAAATAACTTCTAAAATCAATTTGAAAGTAAGAGTAGTAGAGGACTTTAGAGGTGGATAAAAACATAATTAATTATTTCTAAAAATACTACAAAGATACTAACGTATCTTTTATTAAGCATGAAAAACCTCGTTTTTTAAAAACTTTGTTTTTCAAAAACTTTGTTCTTTAAAAACTTTGTTTTTTCGTTTTTTTTATTTTATCATTTCTTTAGAAAAGGTGGAGAGTATGGGAAAGTGTATAGTAGTAGCAAATCAGAAAGGTGGTGTTGGTAAAACTACAACCGTTATTAATGTTTCGCACTATATAGCAATGCAAGGCTACAAAGTATTGATGGTTGACATTGACCCACAAGGTAACTTAGGGAGTGGTATAGGTATAGAGCTTAGTCAGTCAAGAAAAGGCACATATGAAGCTCTAATAAACCAAGAAGATCCCAATGATGTAATAATACCAACAAAGTATGACAACTTATTCATTTTACCAGCCAATTTACAGTTAGCAGGTGCTCAAGTGGAGCTTTTAAATTTGGAAGATAAAGAAAAGAGATTGAAAAAATTCTTAGATGAGACAAAAGATTATTTTGACTTTATTTTTATTGATACACCTCCATCATTGGGCATATTAACAATAAATGGTTTAGCTGCCGCCGATACAGTATTAATTCCCCTACAAGCCGAATTTTTTGCTTTAGAAGGTCTAATTCAGTTATTAAAAACGATAAAAGCTGTCCAAAAATCATTAAACACATCTCTAAAAATTGAAGGTCTATTACTAACTATGTATGATATAAGGACAAAGCTTTCAAGGGATGTAGCAGAAGAAGTTAAGAAATTTTTCAAAGACAAAGTTTATAATACATTTATACCAAGAAATGTTAGATTATCAGAAGCACCTAGCTACGGCAAGTCAATATTTGATTATGATCCGACTTGCCCAGGTGCTATTGCATATCAAAAAGTATCGGAGGAGATATTAGATGACGCAAAAAGGACTAGGTAAAGGTATAAAAGCATTACTTGAAGATTTTGATTTAACGGACGAATCAAAGGTAATAAAAATAAGCATTGACAGAATAAAACCCAATCCCAACCAGCCAAGGAAACACATAAAAGAAGAAACTCTTAAAGAGTTAGCTGAATCAATAAAGCAAAAAGGGATAATACAACCTATAATTGTAAGAGAGAAAGAAGGATACTACGAAATAATCGCAGGAGAAAGAAGATGGAGAGCAGCACAAATAGCCGGGCTTCAAGAGATTCCTGTAGTTATAAGGAATGACATATCAGAATTAGAAAGCCTTGAATTAGCACTTATTGAAAATATTCAAAGAGAAGATTTAAACCCTATAGATTTAGCACTTGCTTACAATGAACTTATTGAAAAATACAACTTAACTCAAGAAGAACTAGCAAAAATATTAGGCAAAAGCAGGTCAGCTATTGCAAACACATTGAGACTTTTAAAATTACCCGAAGAAATAAAAAATCACATAATAAGCGGCAAACTTTCAGAAGGTCACGGAAGAGTTTTACTAGCATTAGAAGATGAGAAAGAAATGACTAGATTAGCAAATGAATGTATAGAAAAACAGCTTTCAGTAAGAGAGCTAGAAGAAATCATATATTTTAAATCTCAAGAACAAATTCAAGAAAAAATTGTTTCACATGAAACAAATCAAGAGAAAAAGAATAACGACTTAGTAAACATAGAAGAAGATTTGATAGAGGCATTAGGTACAAAAGTTATAGTAAAAGGTTCATTAAACAAAGGTAAAATCATAATAGAATACTACTCAAGAGAAGACCTAGAAAGAATTTACCTAAAAATTTCCAAATGATGTTTCACGTGAAACATTCTAAATTTTCATAAAATAAAAAAATTATTCTAATATGAATTCTACTAAAGAAGTCTTACCATCTTTAACCTTGTAAACTTTAACATCAATACCATCTAGAAGAGAGACTAAAATATAATATACAGATTCATCGTAAGCAAGTCTTATATCTTCAGATGACATAACAGCTTCAGAGTAGGGGTGACTGTGATACACCCCTAAAATTTTCAATCCCATACTTCTAGTTTTTTTCAAAACTTGAAACTGTTCATTAACATCAAAAGAAAAGTGGTCAGGTTTATTATCTATATTTTTCATTCTAAAGTTAACAAGAAATTTATTATCTATACCAGCTATATATCCACAAGCCTCTATAGGAAAAACTTCTTTAGCATGATTAATTATGTCTTCTAGAACTTCTTTTTTGAAGATAACCATAATCACTTCTCAACATAAATTCTATAAATATCATCCATGAAATTTTCTATAAGCAAAACTTTATATCCTTGCTCAACTAAAGATTTTGGCACATTTTCCAATGGTTCACCTTTTTTTTAGAAGAATTTCTAAAATATCACCACTCTGTATTTCAGAAAGAGCCAGTTTTACCTTAACAAACGTCATTGGGCAATGCTCCTTCGTTATATCTATTTTGTGAACATTTTTGTTACTTAAATCCAATGCCATAATACCCTCTTTAAGATATAAATATTATTTCTCCATCTTGGGAGAGGGTGTTCCAAAATTTGATGATTAGATGTCAGTATGATTAAGTAAAGGTTTTATGAAGAGGAGTATATTGACATTGGAGATGATTTATATTTCGGTTAAATACCTTCTCTCAAGGATTAGGAATGAGGAGAGGAAGAAAAGGGGAAGACCCAGGAAATACCAAGATGAGGTAATTCTCACACTTTCGCTCTTCCAGACATACAACAAATTATCTTTCCGAGAGGTACTCGAGATAGGGAAGCGGGAGGGGTTTGAGGTTCCATCCCTCAATGACTATCACTACAGGTTTGTTGCTCTAAGGGAAGAGCTAATGATAACTCTTAATCAGAAGTTCTGTGAAGCCGTTATCTCGATATCTAATCAGAAAGGCTGGAGCATCAAGTTGTATATTGTTGACGGGACGGGGTTTTCGTTTGGGGACAAGTACAAGCTGAGTTGGATGAGGGGGACGGAGGTAAGGAATGTGAAGTCACATGTAAGGCTTGTGGTGGTAGTAGTTGTGAATGATAGGGGTAATGCGGTGATAATGAGCTGTGAGGCAGAGGGACCGTATGCGAGTGAAGTGGAGATGTTGAGGAAGATATTGAGGAGGGTGAGGAGGTTGGAGAATGTGCCTTTTTTAGCGGACAGGGGGTATGATGCCGTTGATGTCATACGGGGGGTTTTGGAGCTTGGGGGAGTGCCGAGTATAAAGATAAAGGAGACATTCAGGAAGAGTGTGAGGCATCCTTTGAGGAAGTTGTCCAAGGAGAACTGGGAGAGGTATGGAAGGGGTAGGTACAGGGTGGAGTCGGTATTTGGCTCGATGAAGCAGAAGCTTGGTTCAGGCTTCAGGGTTGTCAGGGAAGATGTGGCTAAGAAGATGGCAATTGCTTGTGCTCTCTTGTGGAACATCTACATGTTGTGGGTGTTTTTATTTTTGTCCTTCCTCCTCCATCTCAAAACCAAATCCATCCACCTAAATATTTTTGGAACACTCTCACTACTAATTTGATAAAAAACAACAAAGTATTAAAAATTTTAATACTATGACAGAAAAGTTGTTTGAAGTAGAGGAAATAAAAAACCTTACACCAATGGTAAGACAGTACTTCTCAATAAAGGAAAAGCACAAAGACAAATTACTTTTATTCAGATTGGGAGATTTCTACGAACTTTTTGGAGATGATGCCTATGAGGCATCAAAAACCTTAAACATAGTATTAACTTCAAGAAACGATTTACCAATGTGTGGATTTCCCGCACACGCAGCACAAAACTATATATACAAACTAATAAAAAGTGGATACAAAGTAGCAATATGTGAACAATTAGAAGACGCTTCAATGGCAAAAGGAATTGTAAGAAGAGGTGTTACACAAATTATAACTCCCGGAACAGTCATAGATGTAGATATATTAGAAAGCAAAAGCAACAATTTTTTGATGGGAATATCAGAGAAAGACAAAAAACTTTACTGTATATT
>JAPYWX010000043.1 GCA_028276145.1 Spirochaetota bacterium | reverse complement strand
GTGGGGCCTGTTGTGAAGCCATTTCCATCGGATGGGCCGCTAGCATACATTGAGAAACTTATGAAGATAACGAAAGAAGCGTATGAGCTTGGATGGATAAACAAACAAGATGTTTATGATGGATTGAATGACAAGTTAGTGGCGGCGAGAGACAACATAAAGAAAGGTTGGTGGAATTACCACACCGCTAGGAACATAATGGAGGCGTATAAGCACTTGCTTGATGCACAGAGAGGTAAGGCGATAGATGAAATGACCTATAGAATGCTTTACTATGATGCAAACGAATTAATTGGCATGCTTAAATAATTAAAGGAGGGGGAGCCCTCCTTATGTTTTTATATCTAACTACACCTAAGTTTTTAATCGAGGCTATTGGAAAAAATTGATTTTTTAGTCTTGAATAAGGCTAGGAGATAGATATACTAGAGAGGTAAAAAACTACCTATCCAATACCTCACTTCTCCCAGTATCAAAGATTTTTTAAACCCTCTCCCTTCTAAGTTGATTTTTTTCCTTTATGTTCTTCACACTATAATGATTGGAGGTGCTTATGATAATAGTTCTGAATAGGGATGCAACGCAACAAGATATAGATCACATAATTACGAAAGTCAAGGAAGTAGGGCTAGAGCCTCATGTATCCGTAGGCGTTGAAAAAACAATCATAGGCGTAGTTGGAGATGATGACAAGATGATAAATGTACCCGTTGAGAGCTTTAAAGGAGTAGAACAAGTAATAAGGGTAACAAAACCTTATAAGCTTGCAAGTAGAGATTTCCATCCACACAACACAATAATAGACATTGGTACTGTAAGAATAGGTTCAGAAGAGCTAGCAATAATGGCAGGTCCTTGTAGCGTAGAAACAAGAGAACAAATAACTCTAATAGCCAAAGAGGTAAAAAAATACGGTGCTAACGTACTAAGAGGTGGAGCATTTAAGCCAAGAACCTCACCATATTCATTCCAAGGCTTAGGTAAAGAAGGATTAGAGCTACTCAAATATGCTAAAGAGCAAACAGGTCTGCCGATAGTCACCGAAGTTCTAGACCCCAGAGACGTAGAATTAGTCGAAAGCTATGCCGATATACTCCAAATAGGTACTAGAAATGCTCAAAACTTTCCATTGCTAAAGGAAGTTGGAAGAACAAGAAAGCCAGTGCTACTGAAGAGAGGACTAGCTATGCGAGTAGACGAATGGCTATTGTCAGCTGAATACATAATGTCTGGCGGGAACTACAATGTGATACTGTGTGAAAGAGGTATAAGAACGTTTGAAACTGCAACAAGGAACACTCTAGACATCAATATAATACCGGTCTTAAAGGAAAGAACTCACTTACCAGTAGTGATAGATCCTAGTCACGCAACGGGAAAAGCTAAATATGTACCGAGTATGGCACTAGCCGCAGTCGCAGCAGGAGCTGACGGACTAATAATAGAAGTGCACAACGACCCAGAAAATGCTTGGTCCGACGGCGACCAATCAATCACCCCGGAACAATTCAGAGATTTAATGATAAAAATACGAGAAATCGCCCAAATAGTAGGCAGAAAGATACCTGAACCATCGAGTGTAGCATGAAAGACATACTTGTCATATCACTCTCAACAATAGGGTTCATTCTCATTCTTCTAAATGACACCTTACTTGTCGCTTGTGGGCTAATAATAGCGATACTATCTGCTTCTCTGAGTTTCATATTCAAACGAATAAGCTTAGTCACGAAAGTTTCATCACTAATACTGTCAAGCCTTTCAGTACTCATAGGAATAAGTTGGTTTATAATAGTAAAAGGTCTATGAGGTGGTTAATACTACTATTTGGTTTAAGCACCAGTAGATTAATAGCTGGTGGTATTAACAGATACGTGGTATTACGTGGTATTAACCACTATGCTGGGAATTCCGTTAATAGAAATAAATGAAAATAGCTATTTTTTCGGATGTACACGCTAACATAGAAGCGTTAGAAGTCTTTGTTAACTCAACATACGGTAGAGTTGATATGTATATATGCCTTGGAGATATAATTGGTTATGGACCAGACCCATCAAAAGCCATATCTATAGTTAAATCACTTTGCAGCGATGAATTTGCCATAAGAGGTAACCATGAAAGAGGAATACTTAACCCATCCAACCTAAAAAAATTCAACTCTCTAGCAGCAGAAGCATTAATATGGACAATGAATAACTTATATCCATCAGATATAGAATATTTAGCAAGTTTGAGTGATGTCATTGAGTTTGAAGATTTTCTTTTCGTACACGGTTCACCAAGGTCAAACGATGAGTACATTGTATCTTATAAATCAGCTCTGGAAAACATTGAGTTAATAAAAAAGAAAAACAAAAAAATTTGTTTCTTCGGGCACACTCATATCGCCGTAATCTGGAAGAAAGAAGGTGGATTCATACCAAAAGTTGATGAAGAAATAGAACTCGACCCAAATGAATACTATCTCATAAACCCTGGCAGCATAGGCCAACCTAGAGATGGCATTCCTCTAGGAGGCTACGCAATATTCGATGACCAAAAATATTCCATCGTTTTCAAAAGATTCGAGTACGATATAGACAAAGTATACAAAAAAATAGTTGAAAGAGGAATACCAGAATACTTAGGTAGAAGGCTCTTCTACGGTGTTTAATTTTTCTTCTTTATCATTACTTTTCCTATCCTACCCTGCTTCACATCAACAATCTTAACAACAAAATCATCAAACTCTATCTCCTCACCCACATTAGGTATCCTACCTACCTTTTCAATTATAAGCCCAGAAATCGTATGATATGACTTTGAATCTTCATCAAGTCCAAAATAATCATTAAACTCCTCTATAGTTGTATCACCTCTCAACACATAGCCATTACCAATCTTCTCTACTTCAATATCAGAAAACAATTCGAGAAGTACAGTTCCCCTTTCTATCACTCCAATTATGTTACCATACTCATCAACTACAATAGCAACATTTAACCCCTTAGTTTTCATTTCCCTAAACAGTTCATAACACCCCTTGGTCTCAGCAACAAACATAACAGGCTCTACGTAATCCCAAATTTCCTTTTTCTGATAAGCAACATACAAAAGCCTAGTTAAAGATATACAACCAACTACATTATTTCTCGAATCTTGGTAAACCACCGCATAGTTACTCTTTAGCTTCAAGTCCTTAATTTTCCTTAATATGCTGCTTTGAACCATATTAACAGGAATACAAAGGAAATCATTGTATGGTATCATCAACTCCCTAACATCAGAATTAACTATACTAGCTATTTTGTGTAGCTTCGACCCCCTAAGATTTCTTTTTAGTATTTCTGGTAATTTACTTGTATATGACTTTATGTTCTTCCTAGGACTACTCAAAACGCGAGACAACGGATTTATTATTCCTCTATTCACCAAAAATACAACAGGTTTCAGTAAAATACTAACGAAATAAACCACTTTTGAAACAGTAATGACTGCCACTTCAGCTAAAGAAAACAAGCCCACCTTCGGTAAAACTTCTCCGAAAAGAGTTAAAACAATTGTTATCAAAATTGTTGAAACTATAGCTGAAGTCGTTATCCTCCAATCACTCACGAGATTTTGAGCAAATATAGAAAAACTAACATTAAAAAGGAGATTAACAAAAAGTATAACAACCAAAGTCTCCCTATGAGCTTTCAAAAGCTTTTTTAGATACTTCCCATCCTTACTTTTCTTAACTATCCTATAAAGTTTAATCTTGTCTACAGTGAAAATTGATAGCTCTGAAAACGAGGCGAACATTGAACCCAAAAGTGAAACAATACTCAATCCCAAATTCCAAATACTACTTTCCCCCATTACTAGAATAATTTTGAGAAAAAAAATAAACTCTATTCAAGATACTCAAACTTCATTAGTTCCCTTGAACAAACTCATCTTTCCATTATCTTCAATGAAGAACTTCCCATCCTTTATATATGCGAGTTTGTTAGCAAACTCCATAACATCAAGACGGTGAGTAATAAATATAATCCCCACATTCATCTCTCTATTTATCCTTTCAAGAAGTTTCACAATCTCAACTGCATTCTTTTCATCTAAGTTAGCAGTTGGTTCATCAGCAAATATGTACTTAGGATTCATAACCAAAGCTCTAGCAAGCGCAACCCTTTGTTTCTGTCCCCCTGAGAGAATCTTAACATCAGAATTTATATACTCATCCATACCTACATACCTCAGTATTTCTCTGGCTCTCTCCCTATACCTTGAAATACTAGCACCCGCCAAATAAACAGGCATCAAAACGTTATCTATAACCGAAATGCTTTCAATTAGCTCAAATGTCTGGAAAACAAAACCTATATTTTTATTCCTAAACTTAGAAACAAAGTAATCCTTGAAAAACGAAGGTCTAACACCATCGTAAATGACATAGCCCTCTGAAGGAGTCTCTATCCCTGCCATTATCTTAACTAATGTGGTCTTACCACACCCGGACTCTCCAGTCAAAGAGATAAAATCTCCTTCCCTCAAAACAAAGCTAACACCTTCAAAAAGAACTTTTTTTTTCCCGTTAGTATAAAAATATTTACCTAGGTTTACTACTTCTATCATTAAATTACTTTCTTATTCCTAACTCTTTCTCTCTCAATATCGTCTCAAGAAGAGCTATCAACCTTCTGGTATTTCTTATCTTCATCGGGTTATCCGGCTGCTTAACAGCCCTCTGAATAATCATACTTTGATATTCCCTTTCGTATTTCTCTATCTCTTTCTTGAGTTCATCAACAGACATTGAGACATAAACACTTTTGACTTTCTTAGAGAAAGCCATCTTAACCTCCTTAGAACAATTAGAATATAGGACTTCTCTTTAGCAATCTAACTTTTATACCAATCTTTGCCGAAATTTTTCTAGCTAGTTCCTTAGAAAATTCCTCATCAACACCTACCCACTCAAACAAAACCTTACCTCTTCTAACTGGTGCTTCCCAGTGATCAACATCTGATTTACCTTTACCCATTCTCGTTTCTAAAGGCCTCTTGGTATATGACATATCTGGGAAAACCCTAATCCAATACTTACCATTCTTAGGCATGTTTCTAGACAAAAGTATCCTTACAGTCTCTATCTGTCTATCCGTAAGATAGGTTGGTTCCTCCGCTATCACTCCATATTCACCAAATGCCAAAAAAGTATCAGTTGCAACCCCTTTAAGTTTAACAGTATGGGGCTTCCTAAATTTTGGATTTGCTGGACTTAACAAAGCCATAAACTCACCTCCTTATTCATAAATCCAAACCTTTATACCAACAATTCCAACAGTACTGTGTGCTTCAGCAAAACCGTAACTAATCCTAGCTGTCAAAGTACTCAAAGGTACAGTACCAAACTTTATTTCCTCAGACCTAGCAATATCAGCTCCACCCAACCTTCCTGAACACCTTATCTTAACACCTTTGGCACCTGCCTCAACAGCTCTCTGTAAAGCTCTTCTCATAGCTCTCTTATACGGCATTCTCATCTCTATTTGTTTAGCAATGCTCTCGGCAACAATTTGTGCATCTAGTTCCGGCTTCTTAACTTCAACAACAGATATATTTAATTCTTTGTCTTTCAAGTTCAAATTTCTCTTTATTTCTTCCTCTAACAATTTTATCTCTGTTCCCTTCTTACCTATTATAACACCAGGCTGAGAAGTGTAAATTATCAAGTCTATTCTAGAAGCAAACCTAGAAATTTCTATCTTTGAAATACCAGAAAACCTATATCTGTCACTTATGAACTTCCTTATTTTTGCATCCTCTATAACATTGTTTACCTGTTCCTGCCTACTTGATGCTATCCAATTCGATACCCATTTCTCAGAAATACCCAACCTTAAACCAAACGGATGAACTTTCTGACCCATAAACCCCCTCCTACTTCTTAACCGAACTTACTTCATCAGAAACAACTACATACAAATTACAAAATCTCCTTCTGATTACATCAGCACTACCTCTAGCTCTCGGCATAACCCTCTTAAGTGAAAAAGCTTGATTAACAGCTATGTCCTTAACGAAAACTTCATTCATCTTAGCTTTAGACCCCTTGTTATTGACTAAATTAGCGTAAGCTGACCTTAGAGCTTTAGCAAGATACTTTGCACCCTTGTGCGGTAAAGTATCCAAATACTCTAAAACCAAATCAAGCCTTCTACCCCTAACAACATTTATGAATCTTATCATCTTTTTCTGAGAAATTTTTAGATACCTAGCCCTACAAATTGCTTCCATAAATAACCCCCTACTTCTTCATCATTTCTGCTTTTTTACCACCATGAGCCCTGAAAGTTCTAGTTGGAGCAAACTCTCCAAGCTTATGACCAACCATCTGATCAGTAATATAAACTGGCACAAATGTCTTACCATTGTACACAGAAATAGTAAGACCAACCATCTCAGGTATTATTGTAGACCTTCTAGACCACGTCTTTATAGGCGTTCTCTCCCTCCTCTCCAACATTTCCAAAACTTTCTTGTACAAATGCTTATCTACAAATGGTCCCTTCTTAACCGATCTAGGCATATAATAAAAACCTCCACCAATGTTAAGGATTATTTTAAATATGAATCCAAATTCTTTTCAAGAAACGAAGAGAGGCTTTGCCTCTCCTAACTTTATTAGAATATCCAACAAAAACATCAAAATTCTTATAACTTTGCCTACGGCAAAGCATTTTATTAATATTATCAAAACATGACAAAAAAAGTATTCTTTAAGAAAGATAGTGTCTCAATAATATTCAACGAAGACAGCGAAAACATATATTTCTCAACCTTCGACTACGAATTCAGGCTAATAACATCCTTCAAAAACCCAAACCTTTATAGAAGAGGCTTTGACAACAAAGTTCTACTAGGAAATGTTTTTTCCAACGAAGCAGTTTTCTTAGAGGAGAACGAATCCAATAAGGTACTAAATGAAATCTACGAAGATGCTATAAAAGTTTTTTCTTCTAAAAATTTTCATATAGAAATGAAAGCTCAAAGCGATGAGATAATAGAATACTTCATTGAAAAGTCCAAGAATACAACTTTTGAGAAGGTAGTCTTAGATTCTGAAAATTTTAGGAAACTCTACAAGCCCATAAGCATACTGCCACCAGACCAATACTTAGCGTTTTATATTCCAATAACTGAAGGATGCTCATACAACAAATGTAGTTTCTGCAATCTCTACAAAGACAGGCCATTCAGAATAAAAAAACCTGAGGAAGTTAGTAACTTCCTAGACAACATAACCAACTATTTTGGCAAAAGCCTTCTTACCCGAAAAGGTATATTCCTAGGTGAAGGTAATGTATTTGTTGAGAAAACAAGCGATATCATAATTGCTGTAAGGATAATAAAAAACAAACTCAAGCAAAATGAATACATAACATTCGAACCTGAAAACTCATTTTCTGGATTCATGGACACATTCCACACCAAAAAAGAACTAGATGAACTAATACAGCTAAGAAATGAAGGAATAAACAAAATTTTCATAGGGCTAGAAAGCGGTAACGAAAAAATACTAGATAAACTCCTTCAAAAACCTTTAAACACTTCTAACCTAATAACAACAGTGAACAACATAAAAAAAGCTGGAATAAACGTAGGAATTACCGTATTAGTTGGCGTAGGTGGCAAAGAACTAGAAAAAGAACACATCAATGACACAATACAAACACTTTTCAAATTAAAACTAGATGGGAATGACATAATATACCTATCACCAATAGTAGAATACCCAAACCTAACATACTCAATACTGATGAACGAATTAGGTTTAACTAGGCTAACTAGCGATGAGATAAAGGAACAAACAAGAATATTCAAAGAATCCCTTTCTCCAAGATTTCCAAAGACAAAAATAAGTATTTACAGAGTAGACAAGTTTGTATACTAGGGAAGATAGCTTATAACGGATGAAATTTTTTCTAAATCTGGCGGATAAAAAGAAACTTTTTTTCTATTTCTGACAAAGTTCTTTATTTCTGAAAAGATATACAATATCTCCTTGAACCTAAAAGTAATGAGATAAAAGGGAACTTTTCCTAAGTCCTTCAGTATCTCCAATATAGGCCTTTTAGCTAAGAGATACTTGAATATTGGTTTAGATTGGTCAAACAATGAAACATCTATTACTTCTTCTATATCAGCAATTTTATCAACAAGAATCTGGTTATTAGACACAATCATACAACCACTACTCCAAGCTCTTATACCGAACTCTATTTCAGAAAGCACACTAGGAAGCTCAGTATTATAGCCACCTAATGAAAGAAAAAGGTTTCTATTGTACACTCCAAGAAACTCGTTAGGTGTCAGTGTAGCAGGATTTTTGGAATTCTCAACAACCATCCACTCGATTTTATCCTTTGTCACACCAAACTTAACCAGATTAGCGTACTTTTTACCTCTGTTTATAATGTATGGGGTCATACAAACTAAAGAAGGTTCTCGCAGGAAAAATTCTTTAGTCTCATTCAAATTAAGAGCAACAAGCCTATAATTAACGGGAAGAACAAAAACAAAATTTGAGCTTGACACCTCCACGGCAGTGTTTACAGCTTTGGGAATAGATATACTTTCATTTGGAATTATTATCCTAGAATAATCCGCTAACTCTGCGACATCTAGAAGTTCCATTTTGTCAGCATCTACATAAATCACCTCTATGCCTGATAGGTTGCCAAAGAAGGATATTAGATCCTGTAACCTATTCTTAAAAGCGAATAAACTTTTTCTACCGAAATAGGCTATAGTAAAAGAGAACTTCTTCGATGGATCTTTTTGAATTCTATTTGTTATATCTAGGTATCCTTCTAGCATTAACTCTAATATTTTCGGATACCTAGAATACTATTTTTAACTTTCCTCAACTTCGACAGTTATACCTAACTCATCAAGCTGCTTCTTTTGTAAGAATGAAGGTGCACCACTTAATAAACACTGAGCTTTTTGTGTCTTAGGAAATGCTATGACATCCCTGATACTCTCCATACCTTGTAATATCGCTACAAACCTATCGAGTCCTATAGCAAGTCCACCATGTGGCGGTGCCCCATACTTGAAAGCGTCAAGTAGAAAACCAAATTTTTCGTTTGCCTCTTCGTCAGAAAGCCCTATCAAATTGAATATCTTCTTTTGCAACTCCTGATTGTGTATTCTTATGCTACCACCACCAATTTCAGTACCATTCAAAACTATGTCATAGCTCTGAGCTCTAACCTTGAGAGGGTCAGTATCAAGCAAAGGTATATCCTCATACACAGGTGCAGTAAACGGATGGTGAAGAGGGTCATATCTATTCTCCTCTTCGTTCCACTCAACCAACGGGAAATTAACAACCCAGCAGAATTTTAAAGTATTATCCTTAGGTATAAGATTAAGCTTATTAGCCATTCTAAGCCTTATCTGCCCTAGCGTCTTAGTAGCAACTTCCCACTTATCAGCAACAATAAGCAGTAAATTACCATCTTTAGCATTTGTCTTGGCTATTATCTTCTTTCTTATCTCTTCAGAGAAGAACTTAGTTATGTTAGACTCAAGATCCCCATTCTTAACCCTAAACCAAGCCACACCTTTAGCACCAAATTCTTGAACCCAATCTCTAAGGAAATCTAATTCACTTCTCGATATCTCGTCTCCTCTTTCAACAACTATACACTTAACAACCCCTCCTTTGTCCAAAACCTCAGAAAACACTTTAAATTCACACCCTCTAACCTCTTCAGAAATATCAATTATCTCCATACCAAACCTTAAATCGGGGCTATCCGAACCAAACCTATTCATTGCCTCTTCATAGGACAAGATAGGAAATCTATCTTCAATCTTGATTCCGTAAACCTTGTCAAGAACTCTCTTTATCATACCTTCAACTATATTCATTACCGTATCCATATCAACAAATGACATTTCCAAATCAACCTGTGTAAACTCTGGCTGCCTGTCTGCTCTCAAATCTTCATCCCTAAAACACCTAGCAATCTGATAATATCTATCAAAACCTGAAACCATTAAAATTTGTTTAAACAACTGTGGCGATTGCGGTAGAGCATAAAATTTTCCTTTATTCAACCTACTAGGTACAACAAAATCCCTAGCTCCCTCAGGAGTTGATTTTATCAACATCGGTGTTTCTATCTCTATGAAGTTGTTCTCATCTAAATAGTTTCTTATGACTTTTGTTATCTCATACCTCTTTACAATGTTATTCTTCATCATCTCAGACCTAAGGTCTAAAAACCTATACCTTAACCTCTTATCTTCAGAAACAGTTTTAGGATTATCAAACGGTATAGGTGGTGTCTCTGAAGTATTCAAAACTTCAAATTCAGTAGCCCATATCTCAACATTACCTGTCTTTATGTTAGGATTGATACTCTCAGCAGGTCTAAGTTTAACAATACCCTTAACCGCTAAAACATACTCATCCCTAAGTTTTGAAGCACTTTCATGTAACTCTTTGCTTACCTCAGGGCTAAAAACTATCTGAACCACGCCTCTAATATCCCTCAAATCCACGAATATAACACCACCATGGTCTCTAACCGACTTTACCCAACCATTTACAATAACTTCCTTGCCAAGATACTTTTCAGTTATCTCACCGCAATAATCAGTTCTAAGCCACTTTGATTCCATACAACACCCCTAGACTTTAAGCAGTAATTATAATCAATAAAACTGACACTTTTGAACTTAACGATTTAATAACACTTGTACCTAAGGCATTCTGTTGCTTAACAGAACTTTGTGCTTAATAGTACTTTTTAATGTTTATGAGTAGGTGCTATTTAGCACAAAGTGCTATAAGCATTGCTATGAAGCACGAGGTGCTATGAAGCACAAGGTGCTATGAAGCACGAGGTGCTATTAAGCACAACGTGCTATTAAGCACCTTGAAAATTTTTTATTTTGTGTGTTAATCTTTTTTCATGGTTAGAATCTTTACAAGGTCTTTGATAATACTTATTCTAGCATCCGCATTAAGCGGATGTGATTTCTATACGCTCTACTTTCTAAAGAAAA